>JAFEBB010000083.1 GCA_018266075.1 Deltaproteobacteria bacterium
CCGTCGTCGAGGCCAAGCCGCCTGAGCCGGTCGTTGAGACGAAGCCGGCTGAGCCGGTCGTCGAGGCCAAGCCGCCCGAGCCGGTCGTCGAGCCCAAACCCGAGCCCGTCGTCGAGGCCAAGCCGCCCGAGCCGGTCGTCGAAACCAAGCCGGCTCCCAAGCCGAAACCCGGCGAGCTCGACCTCGAGCTCCCCGACGTCCCCGATCAGCCACTCGAGCTGCTCCCCGCCGCGGCCGACGTCCACGGCTCGTTCGTCCCCACCCCGCACGAGGTCGCGCCCGATTCTTCGCTGAAGCTCTCCTCGCACAGCACGCGCGAGTTCGAGTTCGAAGGCGAGTCCGAGTCGCTGGAGCTCGCCGCCGACATCGTCCGCGCGCCCGCGCCGATGGACCTGCCGGCGGTGCACGAGACCTCGATGCTCGCGCAGTTCGTCGACGATGCCGCCCGCCAGCTCGGCGATGTGGCCGATCCGGCCGCGCTCATCCGCGTGCTCACCGCCTTCATCGACGCGGTCTCCGAGCGCGGCGCGATCCTCGAGCGCCGCGACGGCCAGCTCGTGCCGTTGTGCATCACCGGGGTGGGAATCGAGCCGACCGATCCCGCGCTCTGCATCCCCCTCGACGCGCCCAGCTCCTTCAAGGCCGCGCTCGAGCACGGCAAGCCCTGGCGCGGGGAGCTCACCGAGCAAGCGGAGTGGGGCTTCGCGTCGCGGCTGGGGCCCACCACGCGCGGGGTGATCATCCCCGTGGGCGGCGCGGGCGCGCGCTGGGTGGCCTGGGGCGTGATCCCCGAGCTGCTCGCGCCTCCCGACGCGCACGCGCACTTCGATCGCCTGGGTGAGGTCGCGAGCGCGGCCGCCGCCAGGCTGGGCTAACCCGGCGGCACCAGCTCCAGCGCCTGCAGCTCCACGGCCACTTCACTCTGGGTGAAGACGGCTCGCGCCTCCTCGAGGTGGGCCTCGAGCGTCTCGTACCGGGGCGAGAAGTGCGTGAGCAGGAGCCGCTTGGCGCCCGCGCGCTTGGCGATCTCCGCGGCCTGGGCGGCCGTCGAGTGGCCGCGCTCCTTGGCCTCGTCCACGTGACCCACCAGGTACGTGGCCTCATGCACGAGCAGGTCTGCGCCCGTGGCGAGCCGCACCGCGCCGTCGCAGGGCACGCAGTCGGTGCAGTAGGCGAGCTTCAGCCCGGGCCGCGCCGGACCGACGACCTCTGCGGGCGTCACCTCGCGGCCCTCGGCCGTCTTCACCGACTCGCCGTGGATGAGCTTCATGCGCAGCGGGCCCTTCACGCCCAGCGCATCGGCGCGCGCGGCGTCGAAGCGGCCCGGCCGATCGTGCTCCTCGAGCCGGTAGCCGAACGTCCGCACCCGGTGCGTGAGCTCGTCGGCCAGCACCCGGAAGCCGTCGCCCTCGTAGACGAGCCCCGGCTTCTCCACCTCGTGGATGCGCAGCTCGAAGTGCGGCCGCACCAGGGCCAGCTTGCGCATCTGCTCCAGGTACTCGCGCAGGCCGAGCGGCCCGGCGATGAAGAGCGGCGCCGAGCGGCCCTCGAGCGTCATCGTGCCCAGCAAGCCCGGCAGCCCGGTGAGGTGGTCGCCGTGCAGGTGGGTGATGAAGACGGCCTCGAGCTTGCTTGTGGGCCGCATCGACGCGCGGGCGAGCTGCCACTGCGTGCCCTCGCCGCAGTCGAGCAGCACCAGGGGTCCGTCGAGCTGCACGGCCACGCTGGAGAGCCCGCGGGTGAGCGTGGGCCGGCCCGAGGAGATGCCGAGCGGAGTGACCTTCATGGCGGCGCCTCCTTCGCAAAAACCACGTGACGCCGCGCCGCCCTGCTACCGGACGTCGAGGCCCTTCTCGATGTAGAGCCGCAGGTGGAGCAGGAACTCCGTCCAACCCTCGGCGTGGTCGAAGGCGCTCTGGCGGCCGCGGGCGTCGTTGTGCCAGCCCGACTCGACGATGGTCACCCGGGTCATCTTGCCGTTGGGCACCACGTCGAAGCGCACCTTGGTGAGGTAGTCCACGCCGTAGGCCTCCCAGACGAACTCCACCGTCTGGTTGGGCACCGTGCGCAGCACCTCCAGGCCCACCGCGTCGCTCTCCCACGACCAGGTCACGTCGGCGCCGACCTTCAGGTCGCCCTTGGCGCTCTTGACGAAGTACTTCTCCAGCTCGCCGGCCTTGGTGATGGCCTCGAACACGCGCTCGGGCGTGGCCTGGATGCGGCGGCGCACGCTGAAGTAGAGCGGCCCGGTGCCCAGGGCCTCGCTGGAGTCCTGCTCCTCGTCGGGCTCCCAGAGCCACACCACGACGCCGGTGGGGAGCTTGATGCTCGCCTGGCGGCCCGCGTCGCCGATGGTCGACGGCTCGCTGAGGACCTTGGCGTTGTTGTTGCGGGCGCGCTCGAGGGCGGCCTCGATGTCGAAGACCTCGATCTCCAGGGCGCAGCTGGCGTCGCCGGCGTCGGGCACCTCGCGCCCGAGCACGCCCACGTGCTCGCCGGAGATGAGCAGCTCGCCGAACTTGGAGCTGTCGCTCGACTGGGTGACGGGCAGCTCGAAGACGCGGCTGATCCAATCGAGCGTGGCGCGCCAGTCGCGCGCGAGGACCACGGGTTGGACACGAACGGTGACGCTCATGGCGGGCAGCTCCTCGGGATGCCGCGGATTATGGCCGGGGGCGCGCCGGCAAGGAACCGGGAAAGGGAAGCGCCCCGGTTTGGGCCTCGGGAAACGAAGAGTCGGCCAGCGGCCGTCGCCCGTCGGGGCGCCGGCAGGGCTCGGGGTACCCACTTTTCCCCGCTTCACTCCGACGCCCACTTGCTTGGGGAACGGTAACGGTGATCGGTCCTCGGTGATCGGCGCCGATCACCGCACACCGATCACCGTCACCGTTTCCCAGGTACGCGAGCGCCCCCGACACGTGGCGGGAACTTCGCGTCCCCCAGACCTGTCGGCTGCTGAATCCGGGCCCCATCGCCAGGGCCACCAACTTGCGGTTGAACGGTGGGCCGTCCACCTTGATCTCGGACCTGCGGTCCGCAGCCTGTGCGCAAAGGCCGCGCAGGAACTTCGCGGTCGCGGAAGCTTTTTTGGGATGGGGGGCGGGAATGGTGGCGAAACTTCTGGGCGGCCTGTGCGCCGCCGCAATGGTGTTCTGCGCAACGTCGGCTCGGGCCGACACCTACGCCGGTGGCTACGGTATCCCCGAGCACGATCTCAACCACCCCGACAGTTGGGACCACGACCAGGCCTTCTGGGACGGCGACATCCAGCCCAACCTCGGCCCCTCCGGCGCCGAGGAGTACGACTTCATCAACCAACACCTCGCCGAGGGCCTGCGCTGGACCGCCCCGCTCCGCGGCCCGCTGATCGTCCCGCAAATCGCCGCAGCCACCTCCATCACCGGCGCGCACGACTCGACCAGCGGGCTCAACGGCTACGCCCAGACCATCGACCTCGATCTGTACTGGTTGCAGATCCGGCTGCCCGGCGTCGCCGCCGCGGGCACCACCGCCGTCGCCGGCTCGGTGGCTGACTTCGACCTCCTGCTGCCCTGGACGATCGACGACCACCAGCGCCTCGGCCTGCTCCTCGGCACCGGCGTGGGCCTCCAGAACGGCGGGCTGGTCGGCCAGCGCTTTCAGGCCGACTACGGCATCGTGTGCGGCATCGCCGACATCCAGCTCCGCGCCGGCTACGCGTTGCAAGGGCTGCCCTCGGCCGCCATTGGGCTGCCGGTGACCGATGGCGCCACCCGGCAGTCGTCGTTCATCTACGGCGGGACGGCGGGCTTCGCCTGGGCGCCCTGGGGCCGCGCGACGCTCGAGGTGGACGGCGCGCAGCTCCTCGACACCCACGAGAACTTCCTCTCCCTCCTTCCGGGCGTGCGCTTCCGCGGGATGCAGTTCTACAACGCCGAAGTGGGGCTCTCGCTGCTCCTCAACTTCCACCGCTTCCAGGACAGCTCGTTCGACTTCCTCGGCGCCGGCGGTGTGGCCGAGCTGCGGTACACCTTCCTGTGAAGCGCGGTCGCAACACGCTCTCAGGCCAGCGCCGGGCGCGCGGACTCGCGGTTCGCGCGCCAGCTGCGCCAGACGACGGCCGCGGACAGCGTCGACGCCGCGGTGAAGGCGAGCTCAATCTGAACCGGGCCCAGGCCCTTCTGCGCCGCCCACACCACCGCGCCGTCGATGGCCGCGTGCCAGAGAATGGCCAGCGCCAACCAGCCGCGCCGACCGGTCCGCACCGCCTTCCAGACGACTAGCGTCAGCGCCACGTGCAGCAGGATGGCCAGCGCGCGCTCCCAGATGGGCAGGAGCGCCAGGTTCAGGTCCATGTGGCGCAGCGACTCCACCTGCTTCACCACCGCGTCGGCCGACTCCGGGCTCTTCGCCTTCACCTGTGCGATGAGCTCGTCGCCCTTCCAGAGCAGGTAGCCCGCCTGGATGGGCATTCCCAGCGTGAGCAGCAGCGCCTCCACGCCGCCGTGTCCGAGCCCGAAGCCGAGCGCGTCCGCCCAGCGCGTGGCGCCGAGCTTCGGGCTCCGCAAGAACAGGTAGCGCGAGAGCTCCTCGAAGAGCCCCGCCGTCCCGCCGAGGATGAGCACGTTCACGGCCAGCTTCAGCGACGCGTCGGAGATGGGCCAGTGCTTGAAGATGGCGGTCAGGCCGATGAGCACCGGGATGTGAACCGCCTGCGCGGCCACGAAGCAGAGCGCGCCGAAGCCGAAGAGATCGGTGCGGATCTGGAAGCGCTTCTTCACGCTCCATGAGACCGCCAGCACGCCGGCGGCGATGGTCAGCGCGCTGGCGGTGAGCAGCAGGATGGTCTTCAACATGGGCTAGGCCCGCGCGCCCGGGTGGAGCTGCCGGTACACCACGAAGCTGTAGACCACCGGCACCAGGCCCGCCACGAGCAGCGCCGGGATCATGGCCAGCATCGCGTTCGGCACCAGCGCGAGCACCATGGTGAAGAGCCCCGCGAGCACGAAGAGCTTGCCCGCGAGCCGGTGGGTGCGGAGCCAGACCTCTTCGTCGGCGAGCGTCCAGGGGGTGCGGATGCCGATGAAGAAGTTGCGCCGGACCTTGCCGAAGCGGTTGCCCATCACCGCGAAGAGCGCGCCCATCCCCGCGAGGAACCAGCCCGCCTGCAACGGCGTCCCCGTGCGCGCCGCCCGCAGCGTCACCACGTGGACGATGAGCAGGAACACCTGCAGCGCGATGGTGATCACCGCGACCGAGTCCTCGAACTGGCGCAGCCCGTAGCCCTGCGGCGAGATGCGCGCGAGCAGCGCGAAGATGAGCCCGAAGCTGACGATCATCGCTGGCATCACCAGCGCGCCCACGATGCGCGAGCCGTAGCCGTTCGGTGTGCCGTGCGCGTCCCAGTGCGTAACCATGGGCTCCGGGAGGTGCGGCCAGTAGAACGCACTCACCACGAAGCCGAATGCTCCGAGCACCAGCCCCACCACGATTGCCGTCTTGAAGGTCAACATGACGTCCTCCCGCGGGCGCGCGCCCTACTCCGCCGCGCCCGGCTTGACGCTGCCGTTCCGCTTTCCCTTGCTGCTCCCGGTGAACTCGAACACCCAGCTCGCCAGATCCTCCATGGCCGTGGTGTTCAGCGAGTACACCCGGCTCTGACCGCGCTTCTCGCAGCGCACCAGATCCGCCGCCTTGAGGATGGCGAAGTGGTGCGACAGCGCCGCCTTGCCCACGGGCATGCGGTCGGCGATCTCGCCGGCCGTCATGGAGCCCTTCTTGAGCAGGCGCAGGATCTGGCGCCGGTTCTCGTCGCTCAACGCTTGGAAGATGCGCTGCACCGGCTGCCTCCTTTCATGTGGCTCTACGAGCTGCACGTTTCGGTATTTCGACAACCATCAAAATAACGTTCGGGCGTCTGCGCGCAAGCGTCGTCAGAAAGGTGCCGTCCTTCCGGGCCTTTGCTAGGGTGGGCCGCCGAGCCAGGAGCCCGTATGACGCCCGCTGAGGCCACCACGTACTTCTTCAAGCGCGCCGCGCGGACCATGGACATTGGCGAGCGCATCGAGACGCTGCTCATCACGCCGCTGCGCGAGGTGAAAGTGCAGCTCGCGGTGGAGCTCGACTCGGGCGAGATCCGCACCTTCACCGGCTACCGCATCCAGCACGACAACGCGCGCGGGCCCATGAAGGGCGGGCTGCGCTACCACCCGGCGGTCACGCACGAGGAGATGCTCGGGCTGGCGTCGCTGATGAGCTGGAAGACGGCGGTGGTGAACCTGCCCTTCGGCGGCGCCAAGGGCGGCATCGCGGTGGATCCGCACACGCTGCGGCCCAAGGAGCTCGAGCGGCTCACGCGCAAGTACATCGACCAGGTGCACGAGATCATCGGGCCCATGCGCGACATCCCCGCGCCCGACGTGAACACCAACCCCCAGGTGATGGCCTGGGTGATGGACCAGTACTCGAAGTACCACGGGCACGCGCCGGCGGTGGTCACCGGCAAGCCGCTCGACCTCTACGGCTCGCGCGGTCGCGAGGCGGCCACGGGTCGGGGCGTGGCCATCATCACCAACGAGATCCTCCGCGAGCTGGGCAAGAACATCGCCGGCGCGCGCGTGGCGGTGCAGGGCTTCGGCAACGTGGGCAGCCACACCGCGCGGCTCTTGTACGAGGCCGGCGCGAAGATCGTGGGCGTGTCCGACGTGAACGGCGCGCTCTACAAGCCCACCGGCCTCTCCGTGCCCGGCCTGTTCGAGCACGTGAAGCGCTACGGCACCGTGAAGGACTACCCCGAGGGCCAGGCAATGACCAACGCCGAGCTCCTCGCGTGCGACTGCGACATCCTGATTCCGGCGGCCGTCGAAGGGCAGATCACCCTGGAGAATGCGGCGAGCATCCGCGCGGGCCTCATCGTGGAAGCCGCGAACGGCCCGGTGGATCCCGCGGCCGACGAGGCGCTGCATCAGCGCGGCGTGATCGTCGTCCCCGACATCCTCGCCAGCGCGGGCGGCGTCACCGTGAGCTACTTCGAGTGGGTGCAGAACAACCAGCAGCTCTCGTGGGACGAGGAGCGCGTGAACAGCGAGCTCGAGCGCACCATGAAGGACGCGTGCTCGAAGGTCGTGTCGCTCTCGCGCGGCAAGAACGTCCCGCTGCGGACGGCCGCGTACATCCTCGCCATCGGCCGCGTGGGCAAGGCCACCGTGCTGCGCGGGCTGTAACGGGGGCTACGGCTTCTTCCTCGGCAGCCGCATGATGAACGTGGTGCCGTGCCCTTCGTCCGAGCGGACGTAGAGCTCGCCGCCGTGGGCCTTCACCAGCTCGCGGCTGATGTAGAGCCCGAGTCCAAGGTTCGCGCTCCGCCGGCTCGCGTCTGCACCTCGGCGGAACGGCTCGAACAGGATCGGCTGAAGCTCGGCGGGAATCGGCACGCCGTCGTTGTGCACCTCGACCTCCACCTCGTCGTCGCCGCCGCGAACCGTGACCTCCACCGGGCTCTCCGCCGGCGAGTGCACCAGCGCGTTGCCCACCAGGTTGGAGACGACCTGCGCCAGCCGGCTCGAATCCCAGTGGCCCTCGGCCGAGCCCCAGGTGGTGAGCCGCAGCCGCCCGGGATGCGCGGCGCCGAGCTCGTCGCTCACGTGCGCGCAGATCTCGCGCAGATCGGCCTCGGCCAACGTCACCGGCAGACCGCCGCCGAGCCGCGCGCGGGTGAAGTCGAGCAGGTCGCCGATCATGCGATCCATGCGCTGCGCCGAGTGCGCGATGCGGTCGGCCGCGCGCTGCGCCCGGGGCGTCTGCGCCTCCACCGCGGCGTTCGCGGCCCACACCCGGATCGCCGAGAGCGGGTTGCGCAGATCGTGGCTCACGATGCCCAACAGCTGCTCCTGGAACCGCGACACGCGCGACACGTGCTGCTCCTGCTCCTTCTGCGCGGTCACGTCGGACACCACGCCCACGAGCCGCGTCACGTGGCCCACGGCGTCGGAGATGGGGCGCCCGCGCGCGTGGAACCAGCGCTCGCCGCGGCCGCCGTGGCGCATGCGGAACTCCACCTGCAGCTCGGTGGCGTCGCGAATGGCCGCGCGCACCGACGCCACCACGCGCCGACGATCCTCGTTGTGCACCAGCGCCTCGAGCACCACCGCGTCGAGCCGCGCCGTCGCGGCCAGGCCCACCAGCTCCCGCGTCGCGCCCGAGAGCGTGATCTCGCGGTTGTCGATCTCCAGCTCCCAGGCACCCAGGCGGCCCGCGGACATCGCCAGTCGGAGGCGCTCCTCGCCGAGCTCGAGCTCGCGCTCCACGCGCTTGCGATCGGTGATGTCGCGGGCGATGCCGAACACGCCCTGCACCCGCCCGCCGGGCTCGCGGAGCACGCCCTGGTTCACGAGCCAGGTCTGCGCATCCCGGCCAGGCCGCTCGGTGTCCTCGTAGGTCACGGTGCGGCCCGCGCCGATGACGGCCAGATCGCGCGCCACGCGGGTGCCGGCGAGCTCTGCCGGGAGCAGCTCGTGATCCGTCCGACCGAGCACCTCGGCGCGCGGGCGGCCCAGCTCGCGGGCGGCGGCGTCGTTGAGCAGCATGTACCGGCCCTGCAGGTCCTTGGCGAAGATGGCGTCCTGGCTGCCGTCGACGAGGGCGAAGAAGAGCGCGCGCTCACGGCGGAGCTGGTTGAGCTCGTAGGCGGCGGCGTCGTCGCTGCGCAGCACCACGAAGGCGCCGCCGGCCACCGGCTCCAGCTGCGCGAACAGCTTGCGCGCCCCGATGGTGAGCGGCACCGCCTCGTACGCCGCCCCGCCGAGCTGCTGCGCGCGCAGCGCCTTCACCACCTCGACCGGCAAGAGCTCCGTGACCGGCGACTCGCCAGGGAGCAGCGCCAGGGCCGACGGGCTCGCCGCCAGCACCCGACCCACGCCGTCGAGGAGCAGCACCGGCCGAAGCTCGCGCTCCAGCGCGCGGGTCAGCGCGCGCCGCTCGCGCAGGAACTGCTGCACCTGCTCAGCCACGAGCGCGAGGGCGCGAAGCTGGCGCTCGTCGAAGGCGCGGGGCTGCAGATCGCACGTGATCAGCGCACCCAGCCGCTGTCCCTCGACGTCGACGAGCGCGGCGCACGCCACCGCGCGGACGTTCGGCGCTCCTGCGACGAAGGGATGATCGCGAAGCTCGGCATCCTCGCGGGCGTCGGGCACCGAGCGCGGCGTGTTCGTGGTCGCGACGGGCGCGAGCGAGCGCTGCAGGGGAGCGAGGGGCGCGCCGAAGCACGCCTTGACCACGACGCCGTTGGCCTCGACGAGCTCGAGGAGGGCCACCGGCGCGCCCGCCGAGAGCGCGGCCAGCTCGACCAGCCGGTCGAACAGCGGCTCCGGCGTCACCTCGAGCGCAGTGCGGTGGGTTGCCCCTGGCCGTTCCCCAGAAGCCGGGAGCGGCCCACTCAGCCCGTGCACGGCTCCTCCGTCCGGGAAGGACAGCGTACGCTCCCCCACGAAGCGCAGGCGCCCATCCGCGCACACCGTAGGGAACTGCGCCGCAATGCGCCAAGCCATCCGGCCGAAACGAACCGAACCCGAACATTCTGGGCTCAAAGCGTTCGCTGGCGGTCATTCCGTCCGTGCGGTAGCCATCGCATGCCGTGGCAAGCGGCAGCGTTCAGGGCGCGACGGTGAAGTTGACCTGCATCTCCACCGGCGCGAGCCCTTGAACCTCGGGCTGGGCGTCGACGCGGAGGTGGAGCTCCTTCGCGTCGTACGCGCGCTGGAAGTAGAGAAAGCCCATGGCCTGCGTCTTGGGCAAGAGCCGCCCTTCGCGCAGCCCGCGCTGGACGATGTTCCGCGCCGCATCGGCGGAGCTCGTGTAGTTCGGGTTGTAGCCGTAGGGGTTCATGGGATCGAACGGGTCA
Organism: Deltaproteobacteria bacterium; assembly: GCA_018266075.1. Classification (GTDB taxonomy): domain Bacteria; phylum Myxococcota; class Myxococcia; order Myxococcales; family SZAS-1; genus SZAS-1. The sequence continues at coordinate 9,878 of JAFEBB010000083.1, forward strand.
TACGCGGGCCCGATGCCGAAGCCGAACTGCGCGAGCAACGGCACGTCGCTCATGCCTGCCTCGGCCACGCGCGTCTCGGGACCGAGCACGTCGGTTTCGCCGACGGTCGAGCGCAGCACCTCCATGGGTGGCACCACGGCAAAGAGCCGCCCCTGCTCGTCGATGAGGGTGATGTTGGCGAAGGTGATGTCGTACGGCTGCTCGCCGCGGTTCTGGATGTTGATCCAGATGGGCGTGAAGTGCTCGGCCACGCTCGAGGGATCCTGGTGCCACGCGTTGGGCACGGCGCGGAGCACGAGGCCATTGGGCGTCTCGACGATGGCGTCCTCGCGCTCACCCTGCTTGGGGTTGGGCGAGAGCCGCGGGATGTTCACGCAGCCGAGCAGCGTGAGCGCGAGCACGAGCGCAGTGCGACGAGCGACCATGGGCCGAACCTTAGCCCAGCGCCGGCCGCGACCGTAGGCAGCGAAGCTGTAGAAGCCTTGACTAGGACGCTTTCAACACATCGCGCGCGACGCGGGCGCGGGCGCGGGCGTGCGAGAGGTCGTCGCCGCCGAGGAAGAGCAGGCCGACGGGGCCATCGCCCGGGAGCGCGTAGCCGCCACAGACCATCGCGTGCGGCGTCGCGACGACCGTGAACCCTGACGCAATCGTGCCCGGCTTGAGCTCTGGTTCGAGCGTGCCGATCGAGACACCAAAGGTTCGTGCGAACGCGTCGACGCCATGTCCCAGGCGGCTCGGCGTGAGCACGGCTTCAATGTCGGGCTGGCGATCGGTGCCTGAGAGGCACGCGCCCAGCGCACGCTCGTCGATTTCGTCGACCACAACCAGGGTTCGCGGCGGCACGACCTCGAGCTGACCGTTCGGACCAAACGCCTTGGGCGCAGTCCACTCCGTCTTGGGAAGAAGCGCGATCAGCGATTGAACGGAGAGGAATCCGCGAAAGGCGAAGGCGCGCACGTGCTGCAGCTCGAGAAAATCCCCGAGGTGCTCCGACCCGAACTTTGGTGAAGCGAGACCAAGGTCGAGCACGACACCGGTTCGCACTTCCGCCCGATCACGCGCCCGCACCGTCGCCACGGGCACAATCGGCGCGCCCGCGGGCAGCTCGCGTCGCAACGCCTCGACGCGCTGCCTCACCTCTTCGACGTCCACGCTCACGGCCGCGCGTTCGGCTCCAGCGGCTTGATGCCCGCCTTCTCGAAGAGCGCCATGTCCTCGGTGAACTCGGGGTTGCCCGTGGTGAGCAGCTTCTCGCCGAAGAACACCGAGTTCGCGCCGGCCATCATGCAGAGCAGCTGCGCTTCCTGGTTCATCTGCAAGCGCCCCGCGGAGAGCCGCACCATCGCCTGCGGCATCAGGATCCGCGCGGTGGCGATCATGCGCACCATCTCCAGCGTGTCGACGGGCTTCGCGTCCTGCAGCGGCGTGCCCTCGACGGCCACCAGCATGTTGATGGGCACGGACTCGGGATGCGGCGTCTGCGCGGCGAGCGTGAGCAGCAGCTTGCAGCGATCGTCGGTGCTCTCGCCCATGCCGATGATGCCGCCCGAGCACACCGTGATGCCCGCCTCGCGCACGTTCTTGAGCGTGCGCAGCCGGTCCTCGTAGTCGCGGGTGCTGATGATCTTGCCGTAGTGCTCCGGCGAGGTGTCGAGGTTGTGGTTGTAGGCGTCGCAGCCGGCTTCCTTGAGGCGCTTGGCCTGGTCCGCCGTGAGCATGCCCAGCGTGGTGCAGGCCTCGAGGCCGAGCGACTTCACGCCGCGCACCATCTCCAGCACGCTGTCGAACTGCTTGCCGTCGCGCACCTCGCGCCAGGCCGCGCCCATGCAGAAGCGCGTGGCGCCCGCGGCCTTGGCCTGCTTGGCCGCCTCGACGACGCTCGCCGGATCCATCAGCTTCTCCGACTTCACCTTGGTCTCGTAGTGCGCCGACTGCGGGCAGTACGCGCAGTTCTCCGGGCAGCCGCCGGTCTTCACCGAGAGCAAGGAACAGAGCTGGACCTTCTGCTCCTGGAACACGGCGCGGTGCACGGTCTGCGCGCGGTACACGAGGTCGAAGAGCGGCAGGTCGTGGATGGCGCGGACCTCGGCGAGGGTCCAGTCGTGGCGGATCTCGGGCGTCATGCGGCTCCCAGGAAGAGGCGCTGGGAGTAGCAGAGCGGCCCCGCCATCGACAACCCGAAAGCGTCTGGAGGTTGACGACGAATCGCGCCCCTGGAGACTGCTCGACACTGTCCAGTGGCGCAGATAGACCCGACGCGAGCCCTCGGGCGTTGAAAGCTGGGCTCGCCCGGGGACTTCATGACTCGTTCAACGTCGATGCTGGGCGGAGCCGCGCTGCTGTGGGCGCTGGCAGGCTGCGGAAACGTCGCGCAAGAAGCCGCGCCAGATGCGGCCCAGCCCATCGCAGCGCCCGTCGCCGACGATCCCCCGGTCGATGCCGGCCCCAAGGTCGAGCGCCCTGCCCCGCCGATTCCCACCATCGACACCGCGCCCGTCTTCGACTCGCTGCCCAAGCCCAAGGTCGACGGCAGCGAGCCCTACCACTTCAAGGAAGCGGTGAAGGTGCTGCCGCGCCCGGGCGAGAAGGCGCTGCCGTTCCCGCCGCCCGAGGAGCTGAGGCCGTCGGTGAAGCCCACGCCGCCCGCGGGCCCGCTCGCGGTGTCGCGCAAGCAGCCCGACGGCGATCAAGGGGTCACCGGCATCGTCAGCGTCACCTTCAACCAGCCCATGGTGCCGCTCACCGATCTCGCGCAGCTCAAGGATCAGAAAGTCCCGCTGGAGATCGAGCCGCTGCCGGAGGGCACGTTCCGCTGGCTGGGCACGAGCACCGTCGAGTTCGAGGCCAAAGACCGCCTGCCGTTCGCGACCACGTACAAGGCCACCATCCCCGCGGGCGTGAAGAGCCAGCTCGGCGCCGCGCTCGCCAAGCCCGTGACCTGGACGTTCTCCACGCCGCGGCCGCACATCGACAGCTTCAGTCCCACCTCGAGCGACGTCGATCCGTCGCCGCTGATCCAGGTGCGGTTCAACCAGGCCGTATCGCCGCAGCAGGTGGCGGAGCAGCTGGCGTGCGTGGCGAATGGCGTGCGCGTTCCGCTCCAGGTCTCCAAGCCCGACAAGGATCCCTTCGAGCACGACGCGAGCAGCGACGTGGCCGTGAAGCGCAAGCTCTTCGAAGAGCGGAACGTCTTCCTGCGCCCGGTGCGTCCCTTCCCGCTCGACGCCAACGTGACCTGCACGCTGCCCGTCGGCTTCCGCGGCGCGGAGGGCCCCGACGTCACGAAGACCGCGGACAGCGGCAGCTTCCACACCTACGGGCCGCTCAAGTTCACCGAGCTGCGCTGCGGCTGGGACAAGCGCTGTCCGCCGGCGATGGCCTGGCAAGCGACCTTCAACAACGCGCTCGACGAAGACCAGGACTTCGCCAAGCGCATCACCGTGGAGCCGAAGGTCGACGATCTCGTCATCAGCGCGTACGGCGACAACGTCAGCTTCGAGGGCAGCTTCCAGCCGTCCACGCACTACACCGTCCACTTCGACGCGGCGCTCACCGATCGCCACAAGCAGACGCTGGGCAAGGACGTGGGCGCGACCGTCGACGTCGGCCCGGCGGACCCCATGCTCGCGCTGCCCAACGGGCGCCTGCTGGTGGTCGAGCGCGACGGTCCGCGGCTCCTGCCGCTCTCGTTCGCGAACTTGAAGAAGGCGCAGGTGCGCTACTTCCGCGTCGACCCGGGCAAGTTCTTCGACGCGCTCAACGTGGTGAACCGCTACGTGCAGCCCGATGAAGATCCGCTCGCCGGCTGGACCGCGCAGAGCACGCGCATGGTGGACCTCGGGCCCGCGAACAACGAGCTCTCGCAGGTGGGCCTCGCGCTCGACGAGCCGCTGGGCAAGAACGGCACGGGGCTGCTCATCGCCGACGTGTCGTCGCAGGAGCTGCGGCAGTTCGATCGCTACACATCGACGCACCGCATGGCGCTCGTGCAGGTGACCGATCTGGGCATCACCGCGCACCTCACCGATGCCAAGGCCGTCGTGCTCGTCAGCTCGTTCTCGTCGGGAAAGCCGGTCTCCGGCGCGCACGTGTCGCTGGTCGCCGCGGGCGGCAAGGTGGTGAGCGAGGGCGAGACCGATTCGCACGGCGTCGCGGAGATTGCGGGTCCGGGCCAGGCCGCCACCGGCAAGTCGCTGGTGATCACCGCCGCCAAGGACGACGACCGCGCGCTGCTCGACACCCAGAACGTCCTCACCGGCAGCTACCTCTCCAGCTACAACGCGGGCACGGGCTTCAACACCCAACCAACGGTGGCGGCGAGCGTCTTCACCGACCGCAACCCGTACCGGCCCGGCGACACGGTGCACGTGGCCGGCGTGGTTCGCTCGATCACCCACGGCACCACCGGCCACGTCGTGGGCATCCCCGCGGGCACGCCGTTCCACTACACGGTCTACGACGCGCGCGGACAGAAGTTCCACGAGGGCAAGGGCGCGCTCGGCCCGAGCGGCCTCTTCGCGGTCGACGTGAACCTCCCCGGCGACGTGAGCCTGGGCAGCGCGAGCTTCCAGGCCGCGCTCGACAACGCCGGACCGCTGTCGGGCAATGGCTTCGGCACGAGCTTCGACGTCGAGGATTACCGCACCCCCGAGCACAAGGTGTCGATCGACACCGGCGAGCCACTCCAGTTTGTTAACCAAACCTTGAAGTCCAAGGTGGTGGGCGAGTTCTTCTTCGGCGGCGGGATGTCGGGCGCGAAGGGCACGTGGCGGGTCACGCGGAGCCAGGGGTACTTCACGCCACCGCACGCGCCCAGCGGCTACACCTTCTCGAATCCCGGACCCATCGTCCCGTTCTACGGGTGGGGCATGCGCCGCCCGAGCGGCAGCGACGACAGCTTCGTGGCGCAGGGCGAAGGCACGCTCGACGCCCTCGGCCGCCTGCCCTTCGAGGTGAAGCTCGATCCCGGCAAGCTCGAGGGGCCCGTGAACTTCGAGATCTCGGCGAGCGTCGTCGACACGAATCGGCAGAGCATCTCCGCCAACGCCAGCGTCCTCGCGCACGCGGGCAACGTGTACCCGGGCATCAAGCTCGACAAGACCGTGCTCAAGGCCGGCGAGTCGGTGCTCGCGCAGGTGGTCGCGCTCGACGTCGACGGCAAGCCTTCGGATCCCTCCGGTTCCAAGGTCGAGCTGGTGGAGCGCTCGTGGAACCGGAAGAAGTCGCCGACGGGTGGCTGGAGCTACGAGCAGAAGGAGAACGTGGTCGAAAGCTGCGCGCTCGCGAGCAACAACAAGCTCGGCGAACCCTCCAGCTGCCGCCTCAGCGTGGACAAGGCCGGCGAGTACCTGGTGCGCGTGCACGCGGTGGATGCGCAGAAGCGTGTGACCACCTCCGCCGCTTCGCTCTACGCGTACGGCAAGCGCGCGTCGCCGTGGTGGAAGCCGCAGCAGACCCTCGAGGTGCAGCTCGTGGCCGACCAGGAGAAGTACGAGCCTGGCGCGACCGCGCACGTGCTGGTGCGGAGCCCGTTCCCGCACAGCGTGGGCCTGCTGGCGATCGATCGCGAAGGGCTGGTGGAGTACCGGCCGCTGAACTTCGACGGACCGATGACCACCGTCGACGTGCCGCTGAGCGCCGGGCAGGTGCCCAACGTGAACCTCATGGTCGGCCTGGTGCGCGGCCGGATCTCCGCCGAAGAGGCCGGCGCCGCCGAGGGCGATCCGGACGACGCGGGCCGCCCCATGTACGCCGGCGGCCAGACATCGCTCGCCATCTCCACGCGCGAACACGAAATTAACGTTTCGGTTACACCGACGAAGGCCGCCATCGAGCCGGGCGGCACGCTCGATGTCCGCGTGCAGACCCAGGATGGCAACGGAAAGGTGACTCCCGCTCGGCTGGTGGTCGCCGTGGTGGACGAGGGCGTGCTCTCGCTCGAGAACTACGCGCTGCCCAATCCGCTCTCGCAGATCATCGCCTCGCGGCCCGCTGAGTCCGGGAACGTGGCCCTCCAGCCGCTCGTCATCCAACGCGAGAAGGAGCTGAAGCTCAAGGCCACGCGGCCGCCGCGGCCGACGAAGAGCACCACCCGAGCCATGGGTCCTGGCGGCATGGCGCAGCCCGCGCCCGCGCCTCCGATGGCGGCAGCCGAGCCGATGCTGGAGGCCGCCGAGAAGAAGCCCATGGACAAGAACGCGGACCTGGAAGGCCAGACCGAGTCTGCGCCGCCCAAGCTCAGCGCGCGCACGCTCTTCAAGTCGACCGCGTTCTTCACCGCCGACGCACAGACCAACGCGCAGGGCACGCTCGACCTGCACATCCCGATGCCGGAGAACCTCACGCGCTACCGCGTGATGGTCGTGGCTGTGGGCGAAGGCGATCGCTACGGCCAGGGAGACGGCTCGGTGCAGGTTCGCAAGGCGCTCATGGTGCGCCCTGCTCTGCCGCGCTTCTTGAACCTCGGCGATCAGTTCCTCGCTTCGGGAATCATCACCAACCAGACCGACGAGGATCTCTGGGTCGACGCGCAGGCCCGCGCAGCCAATGGCTCCGTCGAAGCCAAGCGCGCGCGCGTGCTGGTGCGCGCGGGTGAGTCGAGCGAGGTCGCGTTCGATGCGAAGGCGGGGATGCCGGGCGTCTCGCGCTGGCAGCTCGCGGCCGTGGCGCTCAACCCCGCGCGCTCCGCCGACGCCGCCGAGCTCGATGTGCCCGTGGAGCTGCCCGCCACGAGCGAGGCGTTCGCGACCTACGGCGCCACCGACAAGAGCGTGCTCCAGCCCGTGCTGCTTCCGAAGGACGCGCTGCCTGACTTCGGTGGGCTCGAGGTCTCGCTCTCGTCGACGGCGCTGACCGGGCTCGCGGACGCCGTCGCGTACCTGCACGACTACCCGTACGAGTGCGTGGAGCAGACCTCGAGCCGCATCTTGCCGTTCGTCGCGCTCAAGGACGTGATCACCGACTTCCACATCGCCGGCGCGGGCACGACCGCCCAGCGCGACGCGCTCGTGAAGGCCGGCATCGACCGCATCCTGGCCAAGCAACGTGGCGACGGCGGCTTCGGCTACTGGTCGGACTCGCGCGAGAGCTACCTCTACGTCTCCGCGTGGGCCGGCTACGTGCTGCACCGCGCGAAGGCCGCAGGCTTCGACGTGAACGACAACGCGCTCCGGCGGCTCACGAGCTTTTTAACCTATCGGTTACAGTCGCCGCGCCATGACCTCGGCGAAGACACCGACTACGCCTCGCAGGCCATGGCCGCGCTCACGCTGGGGCAGCTCGGCTCGCCGCAGCCGGCGATGGTGAAGCGCATCTTTGAGCACCGCGCTTCGCTGCCCATCGACGGCAAGGCCTGGCTGATGCAAGCCGCGCACGCATCGCTGGGCGCGAGCTCGCCCGAGGAGACCGAGCTCAACCGCGAGCTCCAGAGCGCCGTGGTCGAGAAGGCGTCGAGCGCGCACTTCATCGAGTCGCGCACCGAGAGCCTGCGGCTGCTCATGCACTCCAACGACCGCACCGACGCCATCGTGCTCGCGGCGTTCATCGCTTCGCGGCCGAAGGACCCGCTCATCCCGAAGATCGTTCACGGGCTGAACGAATCACGCCGCCATGGCCGCTGGGACACCACGCAATCCAACGCCTGGGCCACCGTCGCGATGGGCGATTACTACGCCGCGTTCGAGAAGGCCGTCCCCGCCTTCAGCGCGAAGATCTTCGTGGGCGAGATGCTTGCGGGCGCCACGCAGTTCAAGGGCCGCAGCGCCGAGACCGACCTCGAGAAGATCCCGCTCTCGGCCATCTCCAGGCTGCCGAACCAGGACCTCACGCTCGCGAAGGAAGGTCCGGGCCGGCTCTACTATCGACTCGGCCTGCGCTACGCGCCCAAGAGCCTCAAGCTCGCGCCCGAGGAGCAGGGCTTCGCGGTCACGCGCAGCTATCTGCCGATGGACGACGCGCCCGGCTCCGTGGTCACCGAGGCCGACGGCACCGTGCGCATCAAGCCCGGCGCCGACGTGAAGGTGAAGCTGCAGATCGTCGTGAGCGACCGCGCGGAGTTCGTGGCCGTGGACGATCCGTTGCCCGCGGGCCTGGAGGCCGTGAACACCCGCTTCCAGACCTCGAACGATCCGCGCATCGAGCAGGCACAGAACGACCAGAGCGAGCACGCCTGGGGCGAGTGGTCGTGGTGGTGGTGGTGGAACCCCTTCAACCACGAGGAGCTCAAGGACGATCGCGTGCTGCTCTTCGCCGATCAATTGCCGGCCGGCGTGTACACGCACACCTACGTCGCCCGCGCCACGACCAGGGGCACATTCCAGGTGCCGCCCGCACGCGCGCTGGAGATGTACGAGCCCGAGAACTTCGGCCGCACGGGGAGCACGGTGGTCAGCGTGCAGTAAACAATTTGGTTAAGGCGTCTCGACCTCGAGGTCGATCCGTTCGGCCTCTTCGACCTCGAACGTCCGCTGCCGCCGCTCCACGCGATCCGGATACGTCAGCCGCAGCTCGACGCGGTACGAGCCCTTGGGCAATCGCAGGTGTTGCACCGGCGCGCGCGCCTGCTCGCCGCGGAACAGCGAGCGCTGGACCTCGGACTTGTTCGAATCGAAGACCTCGGCCTCCGTCTCCTGCAGTCCGTTCGCGGCGCGGCCCAGGTGATACGCGAGCTCCACGTCGTGCGGCGCCTTGGGCAGCAGCACCAGCAAGCCCACCGCCACGAGGATCACCCACGGCAATCGCCGCAGCCATTGGCTGTCGCGCCAGCTCGGCTTGGGACTGGGAGGCGCCGGCTCAGCGGGCGGCGCAGCGTCGCTCACGGGCCTTCCTTCTTGCCCTTCTTGTGGTGCTTGTCGCCGCGGCGCACTTCGCTGCCGGTGAGCTCCACCTGCGGCAGCACCTGGCCCTTGGCGTTGGGATCCGGCCGCAGCTTCACCTCGGCCTTTATTTCTACGGTCACGCCGGTGAGCATCTGCAAGAGCTCCTGGCGCAACAGCTCCGAGTTCAAGAAGCGCCGAAGCTCCTCGCCGATGACGCGGGTGACCTCGACCTTGGTCTTGTCGGCCTGCGAGAGGATGAAGCCCAGCGCCTCCTTGGGCAGCTTGAGCTGGCTTCCGAGCTTGCGGATGCCCTCTTCGCTCATGAACACGGCGCCCAGGCCGGCGACCACCGCCTTGCGCAGGATGTCGGGCACGATACCGCCGAGGCGCACGCCCTCGTCGTCGGGGGGCGGACCCTCGTCGGGTGGCTCGACATCGAGCGGATCGTTGACGGCGTCGTCCTCGGGCGGGCCGTGCGGATCGAGCGGATCGGGCATGGCACGAATGTACCAGCCGGCGCGCGTCGGCGCCTCTCCTCTCCGCCGACGGCTCGCCGGGACTACTCGTCGTCGTCCGAGTCGTCGTCTTCGTCGTCTTCGGAGTCGTCGTCCGAATCGTCGTCGTCCACGTCTTCGAAGAGATTGGCCAGCCGCTCAATGTCTTCATAGTCGTCGTGTTCGTCGCGCTCGCGCCGCACCATCTGAGGTCCCATCGCCGCCTCCCACCGTCGCCCTGCCCCAAGACCGACTGCTCGCGAGCCCGTGCTCCGCCCGCCTCGGCGGGCAAGCTAGGCATCACCCATCGAGGGCAGCAACGAGCGGCGGGCGGCCTCATCCTCCGGGCGGAGGAGCGGCGTCAGGCGATGAACACGCGCTCGCGTTTCCGCGATCCGGAGAGCTCGACTCGGTCGCCGCCCTCGGTGCGCGCGCGCTTGAGGGCGAGCGTCGCGTCGCGAAGCAGGCTGCCAAAGCTCACCGCGCCCTCGCCGTCGTAGCCGGCCACGCCGATCGAGCAGGCGACCGGCGGCTCGCCGAGGGCGTGCACGCGGGCGTGCAGGCGCGCGGCCACCACCTGGGCGCCCTCGTTGGCGGTGTGCGGCAAGAAGACGATGAAGCGGTCGCTGCCGGTGTGCACGCAGAGGTCGATGTCGCGCAGCCCGCGGGTGAGCGTGGCCAGCGCGCTGCCCACCAGGGCCGCGTGCGCGCGGCGGTCGAGCTTGCGGGCCTTGAGCGGCTCGGCGTCGAGCTGCACGAGCAGGAAGGCCGCCGGGAAGCGGTAGCGCCGGCTCTTGCGCACCTCGAGGTTGAGCATGCGCTTGAAGGTCGGAAGGTCGAGCGGCTCGGGGCCCGCATCGTCCGACTCGAGGCGACCCGGATTCTCGGCGTCGCGGAGCCGCGAGGTGAGCCGGTGCATGCGGATGAGCAAGCGCATGGCCGAAAGCAGCGACGCCTTCTGCACGGGACCGAGCAGCACCAAATCCGCGCCGAACATGCGCGCCCGGGCCTCCACGTCGTCGGCGCGCGAGGGCGGATAGAGCAGCGCGATGGGCAGGTCGGCGAAGCGCTTGCGCAGCATGCGGCAGAGGTGCTCGCCGTTGAACCGGGAGACGCTCGAGAGCACCACCAGCGGCCGGCGCTCCTCGGCGACCTGCAGCGCCTCCTCTTCGGTCGCGGCCACGGCCACGGAGTAGTTGGCCTCCTCGAGGATCCCCACCAGAAGGCCCGACAGCGAACGGCTCTTCTCGGCGACCAGGACCTGCACCGGCTCGGACACGCGCACCTCGAACGGCGAAAGCGGACCGCACACTAGAACGAATTCGAGCCTGTGCGGTTTCGTCCGTTGAGGGCGAAACGGGCTACTTCAGCTTCGACCGGACGACGGCGATCTCCGTCTTGTGCCCGCGCGTGCCCGGGTACCAGAGCACCACGTCGGTGCGCTTGCCGCCGTCGAGGGCCACCGCGAGCAATTGGCCGTAGGCGCGCACGGGCACCCTGGCCACGGGCGAGTCGGAGAAGAGCTCGCCGGGGGCGCCGCCCTTGAAGAGCGAGAGCTCGTCGGCGTCGGTGCCGAAGGCGAGGTCGCGCACGCCGTCGCCGTCGTAGTCGCCCTCCATGTCGATGGCCTGCAGGTCGGTGTGGCCCTCGAGGTCGAGCTTCAAGACCATGTCGCGGTCGGCGGTGGGCTTGGCGGCGAACTTGCGGTCGGGGCCCATGGGGTAGAGCTGCCACACGACCTTGATGGACTTGCTGGTGAGCATGCGCACGATGGCGAAGAGCCCGATCTTCACCGAGGGCATGACCAGGTCAGGCTTGCCGTCGCCCGTGAGGTCGACGAGCTGAACGCCCGCGAAGCTCGCGCCGTCGCTGTGGATGACCTGGTCGGCCTTGTCGCGGAAGCCCTCGGGCGTGCCCAGGTAGACGAACACCGTCGTCGTCGCCGAGGTGATGCCCTCGTTCACCTGCTTGGTGATGATGGCGTCCGCGCGGCCGTCGCCGTCGACGTCCATGAGCGAGATGTGGAGCTGCGGCGGGTTGTCCGAGCCCTTCTCCTTGCCGCGCACGTTGAAGGCGTGCACCAGCGTGGGCTTGGGCGGGAACGTGCCGTCGGCGTTCTGCACGAAGGCGCGCACCTCGTCCTCGTGCGCCATCACCAGATCCGGCAAGCCGTCGCCGTTGAGATCCACCACGTGCAGCACGGGGAAGCGCGTGCTCACGCTGAACGCGGGCAGGCCGACCAGGCTGCGATCGCGCTCCTCGCGCGGCGGCACGTCCACGCTCTCTTCCACGTCGATCTGCAGCTCGGATTTCCTCGTCCACGCGTCGCCCGCGCGCACATAGACGCCAAGCGAGCCCAGCCCGGGCACGAGCAGCACCGGCGCCTGGTTCGCGCCCAGCGGATGCAAGAGCTTGAAGCGTGCGAGCTGCTCGTGGGGCGCGCGCATGAAGAGGGTGGGCTGCGTCAGCAGCTCCTTGGGCGCCGAGGGCGCGCGACCGACAAAGCTCACCGCGCGCACCCCGTTCGGCGCGACGACCAGCAGCTCGGCGCCCGGCTTCCCGTCGACGTCGGCCAGGTCGTACACGCACAAGTCCGCCGGCGCCGGCAGCACCAGGTCGGGCTTGGCGTTGAAGCTGTCGCCCTGGTTCCAGAAGATGGCGAAGAGCCGCTGGGCCTTCTCGTCCTCGCCGAGCACCGTGGCCACCACGAGATCCAGCTTGCCGTCGCCGTCGAGGTCGGCCGCTTCCACGTGGCGGACCTCTCCTTCCGTCGCGAGCTGCTGGACGTCGAACTGAAGCTTGTCCTCGGCGTGCGCGAGCGGCGTCAGCGCGCCGAGCAGCACGAGCGTCACCAGAAAGCGCATGCGGACCCTCCGAGGGCCCGCATCGTACGCGCGCTGGGCGCCGCTATTTCGAGTGAAATCGCGCGGGAGTTTCAAAACCCGCCGGTGATGCAGGCCGGCTCGGAGGACGGGTCTTGAAACGGTTCAACGGTGTGCGTGGCGCAACTGCAGCAGCCGCGCGCGCACCTCGGGGCGCATCAGCCGCGTGCCGCGCGTGACGTAGAACCGGTTGCCGCGCCAGGCCACCACGTTCGAGGTCATCGCCTTGAGGAACGCGCCAAAGGTCACCAGCTCCTTGAGCGGCGCGAGCATCAGCTCCCGAAGCGTCGGCATGCGGCGGGTGAGCGCGTGGATGGCCACGCCGTCGATCACGATCTTGCCCACCCCCACGCCGACCGCCGCCAGCAGCGCCATGGGCACGTGCCGCGCGCCGATCGCCGCGGCGATGGCGAGCACAATGGGGAACGTGAGCAGCTGCGCGGGATAGCCCGGGCCGGCGATCCAGCGCTGCATCAAGCCCCAGCGCGCGTAGCGATCGAAGGTCTGCTTCAGCGTGGCGTCGGTGACGTTGACCACCGGCACGCGCGCCAGCGCAGCGGTCTTGCCCGCCTTGAGCATCGCGCGGCCGAGCGCGTGATCCTCCGCGAGCACGCGGGCGAAGGCGCGGAAGCCGCCGAGCGCATCGAGGTCCGCGCGCCGAAACGCCATGGACTTGCCGATGAAGAGGTCCTGCCGAGCCACGAGCTTGGAGCCGATCACCGAGGGCGTGATGAAGGTGTGCAGGTGGAGCGCGTCGAGCTGGCCGCCGAGGTTCGCGCCGGGCTCGCCGGCGATGGGGCTGGTCACCATGCCCACCTCGGCGTCGGCGAGCGGCGCCACCAGGTCGGCCAGGTAGTTCGGCGGCACGCGCACGTTCGAGTCGCTGATGACGAGGACCTCGCCCTCGGCGTGCTTGGCCAATGTAACGAGCTGGTTAACCTTGGGGTTCACGCCCGGCTCGCCCTCCTGGAGCACCACCTTCACCCGATCCGGGAACTGCTGCTGGAGCGCGCAGGCCAGCGGGTACGCCGCATCGGTAGCATCGCGGACGCCGAGCAGCACCTCGTAGGCCACGCCCTCCTGCCGCAGAAACGAGGTGAGGTTCTCGGCGAGGCTCGCGTCGCGGCCACAGAGCGGCTTGAGCACCGAGATGCGCGGCTTGAAGCCATTCGGCAGCTGCCGCGGTCCCTTGGAGAGGTGCGAGACCACCGCGTAGACCTCGAGCGCGCTCACCACCAGGGCCACGGTCGCCAGAGCCAGCAACAGAGCGGTCATCATGATGTGCCTCCAGTCACGTTCGACTGGCAGACACAGAGAGCAGGCGCGGTGCCAAGCACCGGAATGGGCGTGATTCCGCTGCTCTGCAGCCGGCATGTGACGGCCGCACGTCAACGCTTCCACGCCTCTGCGCGAAGGCTCACCGCGTCAGACGAATGCCCAAGTTCTGACGCGCAATTCGCTACGCAGCTCCGCAAGTCCTTGATTGGCGCGGGCGGCACGCACTTCGCTCTGACGTCCGGGGACCCAAGCGGAGGTCACCGAGATGTTCCTCGCGACGCTCACCCTCTTCCTCATCGCAGCAAGCGGCCCGGCGCTGCTGCTGCTCATGGGCGTCATCCTGCGTCGCGAGCGCAGCGAGAGGTCGCGCCTGGCGCGGGCAGTGCTTGCGCTGGGCGCGGTTTCGCTGGTGGGCTCGATGGCGTGGGCCCTCGTCGCCGCGCAGGCCTTGTGGGCCTACGCAGCCGCAGGAGCCTGAGTCGTCACGGCTCGCGGTAGAGCCGGAACGCCTCCCAGACCACGCCAGCATTGGTCGTCCACAGCCCCGCGTAGCCTGCTGCGGTCAGCGCCTGCGCGCTGGAGTCCGCGGCGGAGAGCACGGGCGTGCCGTTCACCGTGGCTGTGAGCTGCACGGGGCTCGTGCCCGACACCGTGAGCGAGAGCGTGGCCAACTCGGTGAGGTCGGAGATGTGGCTCGCCGCCTGGCCGAGGAGCGTGGTGGTGCCGCTGCGCACGCGCTGGATGCGGACGTTGCCGTTGCTGGCGATCACCGCCTCGTAGCGATCGGTGCTGGTGGCCGACGGCGCCCGCGCAAAGATGCCCACCTCGGGCACGCCGAAGCCCACGAGGGCGGATTGCACCCGGCAGTTCTGGCAGGTGACGACGTTCTCCGTGGCCTGGTCAGCCCCGTCGAGATCGGAGATCGCCATCTTCGAGTCGACGTACCAGTAGCCGCTGGGCAAGCTCCACTTCGCGCCGAGGCCGTCGTCGGGCTGGATGTTGGTGGTGAAGTCGTCGCTGAAGATGAGCGTCTCCACGCCGCCGGCATCCGGGCTTCCCGCATCGACCGGACCGGCATCCGGCGGACCGGCATCCGCACGCCCCGCATCCGGCGGGCCCGCGTCGACGGGAGGCGGCGGTCCCGCATCTGGCGGACCGGCGTCGACTGGCGGCGGCGGACCGGCGTCGGGCGGACCGGCATCAACAGGCGGCGGCGGACCCGCATCCGGTGGACCGGCATCCGGCGGCGGCGGTGGTGGACCGGCATCCGGCGGCCCAGCGTCCGGCGGACCCGCGTCGGGCGGTGGCGGCGGCGCCGCGCCAAAGGGATTGTCGATGGTGTCGAGCACCGCGTCTCCCCCGACGCCCGCATTGTCGGTCTCGCCGTAGAAGCACGGCACGGTGGGGAAGCCCGGCGCGAGTCGATCGACCGCCGCGGGATAGCCCTTGAAGTCGCCGCTGCCGTCGAGGATGTGCGCCGACCCAAGGCTGCCGTTGTGCCAGGTGCGGTAGCGGAAGTCGTAGCTGTAGCCCACCGTGTAGACGTGGTCGTAGAAGATGACGAGGTCGTCGCCGATGGCGGTGATGGCGGGCTGCAGCGCCCAGTCGCTCGAGCCATCGAGCCGCGTGCGCGGGCCGAATGAGCTGCCGTCGAAGGTGCGCAGGTAGAGCATCTCGTCGTTCTCGTCCTTGTACGCGAGCTGCACGCCGCCCTCGGGCGTCGCGACCGCCGAGAGCGCGGCCCCGTGGTAGATGCCCTCGGGGAACGCCTCCTGCGTCGGGCCCCAGGTGTTGAGCGGATCGCTGTCGTTGCGGATGCGGAAGTGCGTGCCCTGGAAGCCATCGTGCATGGCCCAGATCACCATGAGGCGATTCCCGAGGCTGAGGATGCGCCCGCCGCCGCGATGAGAGGTCGTTGCGAGGTTGGGCTCGATGGTGAAGCTGGTGCCGCCGTTGCTGCTCACGGCGATAACCAGATTGTTACTATTGCCGTCGGAGAGCAGGCTGAAGGCCTGCACCCAGATGCGACCGTTCGAGTCCACGGCGAGCTCGGCGCGGCTGTAGGCGCTGGTGCCGGACGTCGAATCGAAGATCTTCACCGGCGCTTGCGGCGCGAACGTGCGCGAGCCGCTCTGCCAGCGCCACCACTGGAAGTAGACGTCGTGCCGCGTAGACGCGGTCAGGTCCGGCCCCTCGTAGCTGTAGACGAGCGCCACGTCCTGCCCGACTTGTAACAAATCGGCTTCATCGCGCTCGGACGCGTCATCCTGGATGGGCGCCATGAAGTCCCACGAGTTGCCCTCGTCGTCGCTCCGATAGAACACGAGCCCGTTGCCATCGGCCCAGTCCTTCTGCACCGCGAGCAGCCAGACCGCGCCGCCCGGTTCGTCCATGCGCACCAGGTGCCGCTGCGCGGGCAGCGTGAGCGCGTTTCCGCCGCCAATGGGTACGATCGGCGTTGCGCTGAGAAGCGCCGCCGCAAGCAGCTCCAACCCCGCCATGTGTGGTCGCCCCCTCGAAAGCCCTGCGCTTCAAGGTTCGGCGGGTGGGCTGCAAAGGAAAGCGACGAGCGACCGGGCGAGCCCACGCTCGGAAGGAAAATGAAAACGCGCGCCGGCTCGGGGCCTGGCGCGCGTTCGGTGCAGCGAAGGCGAGACGGCTCAGACCGTCATCACGTCCTTCTCCTTCGCGGCCTGGATCTCGTCGACCTTGGCGATGCCCGCGTCGGTCTGCTTCTGGACGAGCTCCTGCGCGTGGCGGTGCTCGTCCTCGGTGATCTCTTTCTCGTCGGCGAGCATCTTCAAGTTCTCGTTCGCGTCGCGGCGCTCACCGCGAATGGCGATGCGGAACTCCTCGGCCTTGGCCTTCACCTGCTTCACGATCTCCTTGCGGCGCTCCTCGGTGAGCGCAGGGAACGCGAGGCGGATGATCTCGCCGTCGTTCATGGGCGTCACGCCGAGGTTGGCGTCGAAGATGGACTTCTCGATGGCGGAGAGCACGCTCTTGTCCCACGGCTTGATGACGATGAGCCGCGCCTCGGGGACGCTCACCGAGGCCACGCCGTTCAGCGGGGTGGGCGTGCCGTAGTACTCCACGCGCACGTTCTCGAGGATGGCGGTGCTCGCGCGGCCGGTGCGGAGCTTGGCCAGCTCCTTGCGCAGGTGATCGAGGGTGTTGTCGATCTTGCCCTTCAGCTCGCCCAGCACATCGTCGACCATGCCCATGGGACCCTCCCGGAAAACTTAACGATCCTGTTAAGCGCGCTCGGTGGGGCCCTCGCCCACCAGCGTGCCGATGTCCTCGCCGAGCACGGCCTTGGTGATGTTGCCCTTGTGCGTGAGGTCGAAGACCACCAGCGGCAGCTTGTTATCCATGCACAGGCTGATGGCGGTGGCGTCCATCACCTTGAGGCTGTCCTTGAGCACGTCGATGTACGAGAGCCTCTTGTAGCGGCGCGCGTTCGGGTCCTTCTTGGGGTCCGCGGTGTACACGCCGTCAACCTTGGTGGCCTTGAGGATGACCTCGGCGTTGATCTCCATGGCGCGGAGCGACGCGGCGGTGTCGGTGGTGAAGTACGGGTTGCCGGTGCCCGCGGCGAAGATGACCACGCGGCCCTTCTCGAGGTGGCGCACGGCGCGGCGGCGGATGTATGGCTCGGCCACCTGCTGCATCTCGATGGCGCTGAGCACGCGCGTGTGAACCTCGAGGTGCTCGAGGGCGTCCTGCATGGCCAGGGCGTTGATGACGGTGGCCAGCATGCCCATGTAGTCGGCGCTGGCGCGGTCCATGCCCTGGGTGGCGCCGGAGACGCCGCGGAAGATGTTGCCGCCGCCGATGACGAGGGCGATCTCCACGCCGAGCTTGCGGACGTCGTGGATCTCGGCGGCGATGTCGGTGAGCACCTGGGGGGCGATGCCGTACTTCCCATCGCCCATCAGCGCCTCGCCCGAGAGCTTCAAGAGAATCCGCTTGAACCGGGGGGTCGCCATGGCGGTTGGGTGATATCCGCCTGGTTGGAGAGCGTCAAGGCAAGCGAACGCTCGAGTGGTGAACGCATTCGTGGGTCGTGGGTCGTTCGGCCGATGCGGGCGTTCACCCATGAGACTCCCCTTCCCCGCGTGAGACGGGGAAGGGGTCGGGGGTTGGGGTTTCGCTTGGGGCGAGGCGCCTAGTACGGATTCGCCAACTGATTCTTGAGCAACGTCCCCCAGCTCGTCGGCGTCAACGTCATCCCCACGCCGCAGCCGCCGCCCGAGTTGTCCACGAGCAGGTTGGGATCGCAACGCATGTGGAAGGTCCACGCGAGGTACGGCACCTCGAGCTGCTCGGCCTGGGTCATGAGCGCCGAGCAATCCGACATGGTCATGTAGCCGCTCGCCGGACCGAACTCGCCGATGATCACCGGGATCGTCGCCGCGGGCGTGACCCACTCGGATTGGAAGTTCGCCTGCGGATCGTAGACGTGCACCTCGTACGCGATGTTGTCGCCGTTGTTGCCCGCGGTGATGGGGTGCGTGACGTAGTAGCCCAGCCGACGCGACCAGCCGCCCGTGCCCTGCGCCGCCACGATGTGGTGCGGTGTGCCCGCGGCGTCCTCGGCCGCGCGGATGTTGGCCACGGTGTTGTTCATCGCCGTCCAGACCTGCGCGTCCTGCGAGCCGTCGTAGTTGTTCTGCGGTTCGTTAACCAAACCGTAAAGAACGTGCGGGTCGTCCTTGAAGGTCTGGGCGAGCAGCGTCCACTCCGAGCCCGTGGCCGTGGTGGGCCAGCCCGACGTCGTGAACGTGGGATCCACCCAGAGCGAGAGCATGATGTAGACGTTCTGCTTGCTCTCCACGTGCGCGACGATGGTCTGGATGTCGTTCAGGTACGAGGGATCCTGGAGCACATCCGCCCAGGTGACGCGGCCGCCGGCGCTGGCATAGCTCTCCATGTCCAGGCGCATGAAGTTGGCGTGCCAGACGTCGGTGAGCTCGTCGATGCGGCGGATGACCTCGTTCACGTCGGGCGAGTTGTACGCGCACGCGTTGCAGCCGCGGGTGTCGGCGATGTTGGCGCCGCGCGCGTGCCAGATGGTGCCGTCGTCGTTGTAGATGTGGTTGCCCGCCGTGTGCAGCCAGCCCGAGCTCGCGGTGCCGGTGCTGCCCGTCGTCGTGCCGCCGGTCGTCGTCGACGACGCGGTGGTGCCGGTGGTCGTGGAACTCGCAGTCGTCGAGGTCGTGCCTCCGCCCGTGGTCGTCGACGACGCGGTGGTCGAGCTCGCGGTCGTCGAGCTGGTGCTGCCCGTGGACGACGCCGTGCTCCCGCCCGTGGTGGTCGACGACGCCGTGGTCGACGACGCGGTGGTCGAGCTCGCGGTCGTGGTCGACGTGCTCGTCCCGGTGGTGGTGCTGGAGCTCGAGCTGCTGCCGTGGTGGTGGCCGGTCGAGCCGCTCGAGCCGCCGCTCCAGCCGGTGGAGCTGCCGGAGCCCGCAGAGCCCGTCGACGCCGCTGCCGTCGTGCCGCCCGAGGTGGTGGTGGTCGACGCGCCCTCCCCCGTCGTCGCGCCCGCGGTGGTGCTGCTGCCGGTGGTGGTACTGGTCGCGGTGGTGATGTGGCCTGTGGTGCCGATCGTGCCCGTCGAGCTGGAGCTGTCGACGTGCGCGCCGGTGCTGCCCGAGGAGGAGCCGGTGATGAGCCCGCCGCCGGAGGTCGACGAGCGCGAGTGGGTGGGGCCACAGCTCATGGGCACGGCGCCGAGCGCGGCGAGCGTGCTGAGCGCACGAATCCAGGGGAGATGCACGTTCGGCCTCGGGGAAGAAGGAGCCGAGCCGCGTTGCGAAACATGTGCCCACCCGCGAACACGTCGCACAGCCCTGGGGACACCTCGCAATCGTGCAGCGCGACGGAACCGCGCGCGGGCGCCGCGTGTGGCCTCGCCGGCCCACCTGTGACCCGCGATCCACGATCCGCGCTCGCTCTCCGTTCAAGCGAGCGCGCGCGCGGTCGGCGCGCCGGAGGCCGAGCCTTGGAATCGGCGTGCGGCGGCAACACCTTCTCCCAGGGCGACGGAGGGGAGCATGGTTGGTTTGGCGCGAGGGCGCACGCTGGCGTTGGCTGGCCTGGTGGCGGCGGGGCTCGTCTCGGGTTGCGGTCGCGAGGGCGAGACCACCGCCAACGCGACGAACTCCTCCATCGGCCCCACGGACTACACCTTCGTCATCGGCCCTCAGGCGCTGAGCGCGGAGATCGCGTCGGTGCCCGCGGGCGGACGCGTCACGTTCCTCAACACCGACGTGGTGGGCCACCAGATCGCGAGCAACGGCCCGCGCGCCCTCCCCGACTGCCCCGAACTCGACGGCCCGCCCATCCCGCCGCAGGGCAGCTACACCTTCATCATGGCCGACCACGCCGAGACCTGCGGCTTCCACGACGTGTTCTTGCCCACGGTCTCGGTGAGCGCATCGAGCGCGGTGGCGAGCGCGCCGGTGGTCCAGGGCACGATCATCGTGGGCAGCGTGAAGTCGACGACCACCGTGGTCGTGCCGGGCGGCAACACCACCAACGTGGTCGCGCCCTGAGCGATCAGGGGAAGTTCGGGCAGCCGCCGTCGGGCGCGGGCTTGCTCGAGCAGGTGCCGTTCACGCACGCGGGCACGACGCACCCGGCGCACGTGGGATTGCTCGCCGGAGGAATGGCGCAGAAGCGCTGCCCTGCGTCGGTCGCCGCCGCGCAGAACTTGTCGCCTTCGGTCGTCACCTGAGCGCGGAAGACATCGGCGGAGTCCGCACGAACCGGCGTCTCGCAGGCGCCGAGGCAGCCCACGATGGGCAGGATGAGCGTGCAGTCGGAGTCCTGCGTGCAGCTCACGTGCTCCGCCTGGAGCTTGTCGAAGGCGCAGGAGAAGGTGACGGAGTCGCCGCAGTCCACCGCGACGTTCGGGCCAGCGTCGGCGCTCTCGCAGCCGGGGAAGGTGTAGCCCGACGCGCTGGAACAACCGACGAGCAGCGACGCGGCGAGGAGGGAGACGATCGAGCGCATGTCCAGCAGCCTACCTGCCGCCGCGCTCAGAAGCCGCAGCCCCCATCGGGTGAGGGAGCCGTGCCGCAGGCGCCGTTCACACAGGACGGAACCACGCAACCGCCGAAGCAGCTGCCGATCTCCTGTCCGCCGCCACAGGAGCCATTGCTCTGCTGCACCTTGCAGAACTTCTGGGCCTCGTTGCTGAACGCGTCGGTGAAGACGCCCACCGAGTCGGCGCGCACCGAGATGCCGCCGCATGTGGAGACACAACTCTCGTTGACGCTGGCGAAGGCGCAGTCCGAGTCCTGGGTGCAGCTGCTGTACTGCGCCTCCAGGTGCAGCTCCGCGCACGTGAAGACCGCGTTGTTGCCGCAGGTGGTGTCGGGACCTCCGGCGTCCTCGCAGCCGGGGAAGGTGTACGTCGCCGGAGAGCCGGAGCAGGCCGCCAGCGCGAGCAGGAGGAGCGTCCAGCGCATGGCGCAGAGCTTAGCCAATCTCCGCCCCGAAAATGCGACGGGCCGCCCGGTCTCCCGAGCGGCCCGCGCGAACTTCGACTGCGAGTCGACTACTCCATGTCGTCGCCGCCGTAGTCCGGCATGCCACCGGCGCCGGCGCCCTTGCCCTTCTTCTTGGGCTTGTCGGCGATCATCGCCTCGGTGGTGAGCAGCAGCGAGGCCACGCTGGCCGCGTTCTGCAGCGCGGTGCGCTCCACCTTGGTCGGGTCGATCACGCCGGCCTTCTCCAGATCCTCGAAGGTCTCGGTCGCCGCGTTGAAGCCGTAGCTGCCCTTGCCCTCGCGGATCTTGTTGATCACCACCGCGCCCTCGTGGCCGGCGTTCTGGGCGATGCGGCGCGCGGGCTCCTCGAGCGAGCGGCGGATGATGTCCACGCCCTTCTGCTGGTCGCCGTTCTCGACCTTGAGCTTCTCGAGCACGGGCAGGCAGCGGATGAGGGCCACGCCGCCGCCGGGGACGATGCCCTCCTCCACGGCCGCGCGGGTGGCGTGCAGCGCGTCTTCCACGCGCGCCTTCTTCTCCTTCATCTCCACCTCGGTCGCCGCGCCCACGTGGATCACGGCCACGCCGCCCACCAGCTTGGCGAGGCGCTCCTGGAGCTTCTCGCGGTCGTAGTCGCTCGAGGTCTCGTCGATCTGCGCGCGGATGGTCTTGATGCGGCCGTCGATGGCGTCCTTCTTGCCGGCGCCGTCGACGATGGTGGTGTTGTCCTTGTCGATG
>JAFEBB010000084.1 GCA_018266075.1 Deltaproteobacteria bacterium
CCAAGAACCCCGGACCGATTGGAAGCAGCAACAGCTACAAGAACCTGGGCGGCGTGGTCAGCCCGTAAAGGAAGGGGAACCCGAACATGAAGAGGTTCATTGTCTTGATGTCCACGCTGCTCCTCGCGGGAACCGCGAGCGCCAGCGTGCCGCAGCAGCTCACGTACCAGGGCCGGTTGTTCGACTCGAGCGGCAATCCGCTGAACGCGTCCGCCACAATCACCGTGGACATCTTCGCTGCGTCGTCGGGTGGCTCGTCGCTGTGGAGCGAGACCTACTCGGCCAGCACCAGTGGACCCGTCGCTGTCGTCGAGGGCTTCTACAGCCTGAACCTCGGCAGCCAGACTGCGTTCCCGGCCAATCTCTGGGACGGCACGACGCGCTACCTGCAGCTCACGGTCAACGGCGAGGCGCTCACCCCGCGTCAGCCCATCGCCAGCGTGGCGTACGCGATCCACGCGGGTGAGGCCGACGGCGTGAACAACGCGACGGTGACCATCGACCAGAGTGGCATCGCCATCAACGGCAACTCGGTCATCGACAACACCGGCGCCTGGAAGGGCTCGGTTGCAGGCCTCCAGGGTCCTGCGGGGCCCACGGGTCCCGCAGGTGCCGCGGGCGCGCAGGGTCCGGCGGGCCCGACCGGTCCTGCGGGTGCGAACGGCGCTGCCGGTGCAACCGGCCCCACCGGTCCTGCGGGCTCTCCCGCGCCCCTGGGCACCGGCGCGAACCTCATCTACTTCACCAAGGACGTGACCCAGTGGACCAACGTCGGCGGCACGGCGCCCGTCTACACTTTGAACCCGGCCGACTCGCTGAGCGGCAGCGCCTCCTTCGACATCACGGTCAGCAGCGGCACCTCCGGCGAGTGGAGCACCTACGGCGACTTCATCCCCGTGGATCCGACGCACCACTACGTCGGCGAGATCAACGCCAAGCTGATCACCGGCGCGGGTACGTTCTATGCCGGCTACGTGGCCTATGACGCCAACAAGAACGTCCTCGCAGGCAACGGCGGCACGTATGGCTACTTCATCGCCAACGGCGTGGCGCTGACCGCAAGCTGGACGCACTTCAAGGGCGTGATCGCCGGCACGGGCACCACCATCGGCACCTTCCCCGCGGGCACGCGCTTCATCAAGCCGCTGGTGATCACCAACTACAACAACATCGGCGATACCCGCGTCGACGGCTTCGAGATCTACGAGTCCGACACCAACATCATCCAGAACGTGTTCTCCAACGGTGGCACCGGCGGCGGCTCGTGGGTCACCGTCGCCAACAGCTCGATCACCGCCACGACGCGCGGCGGCCCGTTGCAGATCTTCACCAACATCTCCCTGAACGGGGCCACCGGCAGCCACACCACCTGCCAGCCCATCGTGGACGGGAGCTGGGCCGGCAGCTACAGCGGCATGACCAACTTCGGCGATCCGTTCTGGAAGGAGGGCCTGGTGTACACCGGAGACGGCACGTGGCACGTCTGGTCGTCGAGCCGGGTGTACACCGGCATCCCCGCCGGCTCGCACACGTTCGCGGTCCAGTGTGCCACCAATACGGGTACCGCCGGGTACTGCAACGCCGGCAGCGTGGGTTGCTCGCTGACGATCGTCGAGCTGCAGTAACCGCAGCACGTGAAGAGGGGTCGGCGCTGGCGCTCGCTCGCCAGCGCCGATTTCTTTTGCGGGGCTCAGTCGCCCTCGAACGCGCAGCTCCCGCAGATGCAGGGGCTGCACGTCACGTGCGTCATCGAGGTGGAGTAGCAGCCCGGCTCGCAGCCCGACTCGTCGCAGGGGCTCTCGGCGCAGACGCCCGCGTCGCAATACCAGTGGAATCCGCAGTCGCCGTCGGTCTGGCACGCGCTGGGGCCGACCACGTCGCTCACGTCCACGCACGTCGTGCCGATCTCGAGGCTGTGGCCGCTGCGGCAGTGGCACGGCAGCAGCACGGGATCGCAGGCCTGGTGCAAGCCGCACGGGTTGGCGACGTCGCAGGCATGGCCGGCGTCGTAGGCGGCCACTTCGACGCAGCCCGCGTCGCTGTCCGGGAGCTGCCCGGCGTCGAAGGCGCCCGCGTCGGGCACGCCGGCGTCGACGCCGAGCGGCACCCGCGGCTGCAGCGCCTCGCTCCGTGCGCACCCCGACGCAGCCAGCGCCAGGACCAGCAGCCAACGCATGGCGAACGCCCTCCCCGGTGCAGCATAGCGCCAGGGTTGCGGCGCGCGGCGGGACGCACATATATGGCCCGCCCCGAGCGGCCCAATGACCCGGACCCCCGACGAGCTCTCCGCGAAGTCGCTGCCCATCTCACGCGCCATCGACGCGCTGGGCACACAGGCTCGCGTGCGCGTCACGGGCGTGCGGTCGGGCGCGCGCGGGCACCTCCTGGCCCGTGTGCTCGCGGCGGGCCACGGCCCGGTGCTCGCGGTGGCGGCGGACGAAGAAGCGGCCGACGCGCTCGCCGACGATCTCGCGTTCTTCCTCGGCGGCGCGGGCACGCGCGAGCGGCCGGTGGTGCTGCGGCTTCCGGACGACGAGGCCTTCCCCTTCGACGAGCTCTCGCCCAACCGCGCGGTGGTGCAGGAGCGCCTGGCCGCGCTCTTTCACCTGCGCGCGGGCACCCCGTCGCTGAAGGCGCTGGTCCTCTCCGCGCGGGGCCTGGCTCGCAAGCAGCTCCCGCCTGCGCGCCTCGATGCGCTCACGGAGAAGATTCGCAAGGGCCAGTCCGTGGATCGCGACGAGCTCGCGCGGCGGCTGGTGGAGCGCGGGTTCCAGTCGGCGCCGGTGGTGGAGGACGCGGGTACGTTCAGCGTCCGCGGCGGCCTGCTCGACGTGTGGAGCCCCGCGGCCACGAAGCCCGCGCGCCTGGAGTTCTTCGGCGACGAGGTGGAGAGCCTCAAATCGTTCGATCCCGAGACGCAGCGCACGATCGAGGAGCTGGACGAGCTCGCGCTCTGTCCTGCCACGGAGCTGCTGTTCAGCGACGAGGGCAAGAAGCGCGCACGCGCCGCGGCGCTCGAGGCCGCCGACGCGGTGAACCGGCCCACCAGCAAGACGCGCGAGCTGCTCGACGCCATCGGCCAGGGCGTGCCCGCGGTGGGGCTCGACGCGGTGATGCCGCGGCTGCATCCCGAAGGGCTCGCGCCGCTGTCGACCCATCTCGATGCGATGGGCCGCAAGCCGCTCGTGTTCATCGACGATCCGCTCGGCGTCCAGCGCGCGCTCGAGGAGTTTGATTCGGATCTCGGACGCGCCTTCGCGGCCGCGCGCTCGCGTGGAGAGATCGCCCTGGAGCCGCGCGAGCACTACCTCGCGCCGGACGCCGCGCTGAAGGGGCTCGAGGGGCGCGCCACGCTGGAGAGCCTCGGGCTGTACCTGCGCGACGCGGGGCCGGAGCCGCTTCAGCTCTCGCTGGAAGCGACGACGGGCCTGCGCGAGGCCATCGTGTCGCACCACGGCGAGGACGGCGCGCTCAGCCCGCTGGTGGAGAAGCTGCGCGGCTGGCGCGACGCCGGCCTGGTCACGGCCATCGCGTGTGGCTCGGTGGGCGGCGCCGACAAGCTCAAGCGGCTCCTGCTCGATCGTAACACGATGGTTAAGGTTCACTCCGAGCCGTTCCCGGCTTCGGTCGAGGCGCTTCGCGATCCGAGCGTGTGGGCGCACCTGTTCCCGGGCGATCTCTCGGGCGGCTTCGTGGATCGCGGTGGCGCGCTCGCCGTGCTCAGCGACGAGGAGATCTTCGGGGCGCGCCAGCGGCGTCGCGCGCGTGCGCGTCGAATCGATCCGGCG
This sequence comes from Deltaproteobacteria bacterium, assembly GCA_018266075.1. Classification (GTDB taxonomy): domain Bacteria; phylum Myxococcota; class Myxococcia; order Myxococcales; family SZAS-1; genus SZAS-1. Next base: position 3,789 of record JAFEBB010000084.1, read on the forward strand.
CTGCTCGAGTTCCGCGAGCTCACCGAGGGCGATCTCGTCGTTCACCTCGAGTTCGGCATCGGCAAGTACCTGGGCCTGGTGAAGAAGGAGCTCGCGGGCATTCCCGGCGACTTCCTGCTGCTCGAGTACGCCGGCGGCGACAAGGTCTACCTGCCCATTCACCGGCTGCGGCAGGTGCAGAAGTTCGTCGGCGGCGACGCGGACAAGGTCAAGCTCGACAAGCTCGGCGGCACCGCGTGGGAGAAGACGAAGCGGAAGGTCAAAGAAGAGCTGCTCAAGATGGCCGGCGATCTGCTGCGCATCTATGCCGCGCGCACCGCGCACCCGGGCATCAAGTTCAGCGAGCCGGATCGCTACTACCGCCAGTTCGAGGCCGACTTCGAGTTCGAGCCCACGGTCGACCAGCAGAAGGCAATCGACGATGTGCTCGCGGACATGACCACCGGCAAGGTGATGGACCGGCTCATCTGCGGCGACGTGGGCTACGGAAAGACGGAAGTCGCGCTGCGCGCCGCGTTCAAGGCCGTGCTCGACAAGAAGCAGGTGGCCGTCCTGGTGCCGACGACGGTGCTCGCCGCGCAGCACTTCCTCACCTTCAGCAAGCGCTTCAAGGACTACCCGGTGCGCGTGGAGATGGTGTCGCGCTACCGCAAGAACGACGAGATCCGCGACGTGCTGCGAAGGCTCGCCTCGGGCCACGTCGACGTCGTCGTCGGGACGCATCGCCTGCTGGGCAAGGACGTGGCGTTCAAGGATCTGGGCCTGCTCGTCGTGGACGAGGAGCAGCGCTTCGGGGTGAAGCACAAGGAGGAGCTGAAGAAGCTGCGCACGCAGGTGGGCGTGCTCACGCTCAGCGCGACGCCCATTCCACGCACGCTGCACATGAGCATGGCCGGCGTGCGCGACATGACCATCATCGCCACGCCGCCCGCAGATCGAAAATCGATCCGCACCATCGTGCAGAAGTACGACCCGCAGACCGTGGCCGAGTCGATCTCGCGCGAGCTCGCGCGTGGCGGGCAGGTCTACTACGTGCACAACCGCGTGGAGTCGATGCCGGCCACGCTCAAGACCCTGCAGCAGCTCGTGCCCAAGGCGCGCATCGGCGTGGCGCATGGCCAGATGCCCGAGGGCGAGCTCGAAGACGTGATGACCGCGTTCGTGGAGAAGCAGTTCGATGTGCTGCTCTGCTCCACGATCATCGAGAGCGGGCTCGATATTCCCAGCGCGAACACGCTCATCGTCGAGCGCGCGGACATGTTCGGGCTGGCGCAGCTCTACCAATTGCGCGGGCGCGTCGGTCGATCGGCGGCGCGCGCGTATGCGTACCTGCTCGTGCCGAGCGAGCGCGCGGTGACGCCGGATGCGGTGAAGCGCCTCGAGGTGCTGCAGCAGTTCAGCGAGCTCGGTGCCGGATTTGCGATTGCGTCGCACGATCTCGAGATCCGCGGCGCAGGAAATCTGCTCGGCGCGGAGCAGGCAGGGACGATCGCGGCCGTCGGCTTCGACTTGTACGCGCAGTTGCTCGACGAAGCCGTGCGTGAGCTGCGCGGCGAGCCGCCCAGGCAGGACGTCGAGCCCGAGGTGACGCTGTCACTGCCTGCGTTCATCCCCGAGGAGTACGTGCCCGACGTGCACCAGCGGCTCGTGCTCTACAAGCGGTTCAGCGATCTCGGCAGCGACGACGAGCTCGCGGATCTGCGCGCCGAGCTCATCGATCGCTTCGGCGAGACGCCGATCGAGGTCGACAACCTGAGCGAGCTCACGCTCATCAAGATCGATCTGCGCGAGCTCCGCGTGCGCGCGCTCGAGAGCGGGCCCGCGCGCGTGGTGATCACCCTCGGCCAGCAGGCGCTGCTCGATCCCGCGAAGACCGCCGCGTTCATCCAGAAGTCGAAGGGCGAGTACAAGCTCACGCCCGACATGAAGCTCGTGGCGCGCATCAACTCCGAGGCGAAGGATCAGGATCTGATTGCCGAAGCGAAGCGCGTCGTGCGTCAGGTGCAGAAGCTCGCAGCGGATTAGTGCCCGGCATCCGGCGCGGGCGCGAAGCGGCCCAGCCCTTCCATCCAGTGGTGCACGTCGCCCCAGGTGAGGAAGACGATCAACCCGAGCAGCAGCATGAAGCCCAGCGCGTGAACGGCGGTCTCGAGCCGCTGGTTCACCGGGCGCCGTCGCACCATCTCCACCACCACGAAGAGCAGCCGGCCGCCGTCGAGCGCGGGCACGGGGAAGAGGTTGAACAGCCCCACGCCCACGGAGAGGAAGCCCACGAACTCGAAGAACGCGGCCGCGCCCAGCTCTGCGGCCTGCATGGTCTCGCCCACCGCGCGCACCGGCCCGCCCAGCCCGAGCGAGACCTTGCCGCGCACCCACTCGGCGATATGTAACAGGATGGCTACATTGTAGAGCGCGGTGTCCTTGGCGGCGGTGGCGATGCTCTCGGGCAGCGGGTGCCGCACGAGCATGGTCTTGGGGAGCACGCCGATGGCCCAGGCGCCGTCGAGCTGCACGGGCGTGGTGGCGGCGGTCACGCTCTGGCCTGCGCGCTTCACCACGATCTCCACCGCGTGGCCTTGGCTGGCTTGAATCTGCGCGCGCACGTCGTCGAAGGACGCGACGGGCTTGCCGCCGATGCTCACGAAGATGTCGTCGGGCTTGATTCCCGAGAGCGCCGCCGGCGAGCTCGGCCGAACCTCGCCGATCGTCGGCACCGGAAAGGGCTGCGCGCGGCCGAAGAAGTTCAGCGCAGCCAGCACGAAGAAGGCGAGCACGTAGTTGGTGAACGGCCCCGCGGCGAGCACCAGGAAGCGCTGCCACGCGGGGCGGTTGGCGTACGAGCTCGGGTCGTCGGGCGTGGTGCCGTCCTGCGGGTTCATCCCCGCGATCTTCACGTAGCCGCCGAAGGGCAGCATGGAGAGCACGTACTCCGTCGCGCCGGCCTTGAAGGAGAGCAGCACCGGCCCGAAGCCGATGGAGTAGCGATCGACCCGCATGCGACAGAGCCGGGCCACGATCAAGTGCCCGAACTCGTGCAACGCGACGATGGCGCCGAGCGCCAGCAGGGTCACCAGGAGCTGCATCTCTCCAGGAGCCTAGCAACGGTTCGGCAGCTCGGCCTGTTTCCTGGCGAGCGCTGAACGAATCAGTGCGGCGCGGGCCCCAGGCTCTCGCGCGCCTTCACTAGCGTCGCGTCCATGCCGGAGGGCTCTTCCTCGAGGCCCTCGCGGATCATCCTGCGCAGCTCGGGCGTGTCCCTCTCGCCGTGGACGCTGACCGCGTGCTCCACCGACGCCTGGATCACTTCGTCTTCTTCGCCGGAGATGGTCAGGCTGCAGTTCGAATCGCTGGGCATGCGGCGGCAATCGGAGACTTTTCTGGTCATGGCGACACCTCGAGACGCTCTGCGTCCGAAGGTGGCCATCGCCGCGATTCGGTCGCTAGAGCTTCCGCTTGGTGCCCGTGCGGCGGTACGCGAGGTAGTCGCGCAGGATCTCCTCGTGGTCGAAGCAGAGCGGGGCAGGCGGCGCGTCGAACGGAAAGGTGCGCGCCTCCTTGGCGTCGTCGGCGCCGTGCGGCTCGCCGGTCGCCTTGGCGATGAAGACGGTGGAGATGTTGTGCTGCCGCGGATCGCGCTTGGGATCCGAGTAGGTGAAGAACTGCTCGGTGAGCGTCACGTCGAGCGTGGTTTCTTCCTTGGCCTCGCGCACGGCCGCGTGCTCCAGGCTCTCGCCCTCGTCGACGAAGCCGCCCGGGAGCGCCCAGCCGTGCGGCGGGTTCTTGCGCTGGATGAGCACGATGCGGTCGCCGGGGAGCTCGATGATGGTGTCGACGGTGGGCTTTGGGTTCTTGTACTCGGGCATGGCGAGCAGCCTACGTCCAAGACGTTTCGGGATGCGTCCGAAACGTTTCGGGGTGGCTCGAAGACGTCTTGGAGTGGCTCGAAGATGTCTTGGACGGTGTCGAAGACGTCTTGGGATGAGCCGAAGATGTCTTGGGATGACTCCGAGACGTCTTGGACGGTGCCGAAGACGTCTTGGACGGTGCCGAAGACGTCTTGGAGCGGCCCGAGGACGTCTTGGGATGAGTCCGAGACGTCTTGGATGATGCCGAAGACGTCTTGCCGGGCTCTCACGGCGAGCCCGATGACGTGTACCCGAAGCAGCGAGCCCCGAGAAGCTCGCTCGCTCTGCGCATTGGCCCCCTTCCTGCTTGCCGGCTCCACGCACATGGTTACGTTGGGTCCGCGCGAGGGGACAGCCGGCGCGCCGAGGACTTTTTCGCCATGAGAATCGACAAGTTCACCGTGAAGGCGCAGGAGGCGCTGCAGGCCGCCCAGGCGCTGGCGCGCCGCCGCGACAACCAGAGCGTCGAGCCCGAGCACGTGGCCGCCGCGCTCATGGAGCAGCAGGACGGCATCGTCGTCCCCCTGCTTCAGAAGGTCGGCGCCGAGCCCACGCTGGTTCGCTCGCGCATCGACGAGGCGCTCAACAAGCAGTCCAAGGTCGAGGGCGGCGAGGCCTACCTCGCGCAGCGCACGCTCAAGCTCCTCGACAAGGCCGAGGACGAGGCCAAGTCGCTCAAGGACGAGTACGTCTCCACCGAGCACATCCTGCTCGCGCTCACCCAGGACAAGGGCGCCGCGGGCGAGGCGTTCACCTCCAGCGGCGTCACCCGCGACCGCGTGCTCGCGGTGCTCAAGGACTTCCGCAAGGGCGGCCGGGTAACCACCCAGGACGCCGAGGGCAGCTACCGCGCCCTCGAGAAGTACACGCGCGACCTCACCGAGCAGGCCCGCGCGGGCAAGCTGGATCCGGTCATCGGCCGCGACGAAGAGATCCGCCGGGTGATCCAGGTGCTCAGCCGCCGCACCAAGAACAACCCCGTGCTCATCGGCGAGCCCGGCGTGGGCAAGACTGCCATCGCCGAAGGCCTCGCGAGCCGAATCGTCGACGGCGACGTGCCCGAGGGCCTCAAGGACAAGCGGCTCCTCGCGCTCGACATGGGCGCGCTGGTGGCCGGCGCCAAGTTCCGCGGCGAGTTCGAGGAGCGCCTCAAGTCCGTGCTGAAGGAGGTGGCCGAGGCCGAGGGGCAGATCATCCTCTTCATCGACGAGGTCCACACCGTCGTCGGCGCGGGCAAGGCCGAGGGCGCCATGGACGCGGGCAACATGCTCAAGCCCGCCCTCGCGCGCGGCGAGCTGCACGCCGTGGGCGCCACCACCCTCGACGAGTACCGCAAGCACATCGAGAAGGATCCCGCGCTCGAGCGCCGCTTCCAGCCCGTGTTCGTGGGCGAGCCCAGCGTGCAGGACACGATCAGCATCCTGCGTGGCCTGAAGGAGCGCTACGAGGTGCACCACGGCGTGCACATCAAGGACGAGGCCATCGTCTCCGCCGCGGTCCTCTCGAATCGCTACATCACCGACCGCTTCCTGCCCGACAAGGCGATCGACCTCGTGGATGAAGCCGCCAGCCGCCTGCGCATCGAGATCGACTCGATGCCGACCGCGGTCGACGAGGTGCGCCGCAAGATCATGCAGCTGGAGATCGAGCGCGAGGGCCTCAAGAAGGAGACCGATCCCGCGAGCGTGAAGCGCGCCGCCGAGGTGGAGAAGGACATCGCCCGGCTCAACGAGGAGTTCACCGGCCTCAAGGCGCAGTGGGAATCGGAGAAGGCCGTCATCGAGGCCATGAAGGCGCTCAAGCAGAAGCTCGAGAAGGCCAAGTCGGATCAGGCCGCCGCCGAGCGCGCGACCGATCTCAACAAGGCCGCGGAGATCAAGTTCGGGGTGATCCCCAACCTCGAGCGCGAGCTCGGCCAGAAGACGCTCGAGCTGCAGAAGATCCAGAGCTCGGGCCGGCGCATGTTGAAGGAAGAGGTCTCGGCCGAAGACATCGCCGAGGTGGTGTCGAAGTGGACGGGCGTGCCGGTCTCCAAGCTCATGGAGGCCGAGATGCAGAAGCTGCTCAAGATGGAGGAGCGGCTCGGTCAGCGCGTCATCGGCCAGGAGGACGCCATCGGCGCCGTCTCGAACGCGGTCCGCCGCGCGCGCGCCGGCCTGCAGGATCCGAATCGCCCCATCGGCAGCTTCATCTTCCTCGGGCCCACCGGCGTGGGAAAGACGGAGACCGCGCGGGCGCTCGCGGAGTTCCTCTTCGACGACGAGCAGGCCATGGTCCGCATCGACATGAGCGAGTACATGGAGAAGCACGCGGTGGCGCGGCTCATCGGCGCGCCTCCGGGCTACGTGGGCTACGACGAGGGCGGCCAGCTCACCGAGGCCGTGCGCCGCCGGCCCTACAGCGTGATCCTCTTCGACGAGATCGAGAAGGCGCACAAGGACGTCTTCAACGTGCTCCTCCAGATCCTCGACGACGGCCGGCTCACCGACAGCCAGGGCCGCACCGTGGACTTCCGCAACACGGTCATCATCATGACCTCCAACATCGGCAGCGCGCTGATCCAGGAGGGCATGAAGAGCGGCAAGGGCCTCGACGAGAAGACCCGCGACGCGGTGATGGAGCTGTTGCGCGTGGAGTTCCGGCCCGAGTTCCTGAACCGCGTGGACGAGATCGTGGTCTTCGAGACGCTGGGCAAGAAGCACATCACCAGCATCGTGGACATCCAGCTCGCGCGGGTGCGCAAGCTCCTCGCGGATCGGCAGCTGCAGCTCGAGGTGTCGCCGAGCGCCAAGGAGTTCCTGGCCGAGGCCGGCTACGACCCGGTGTACGGCGCGCGGCCGCTCAAGCGCGCGGTGCAGAAGCTGGTGCTCGATCCGCTCTCGCGGAAGGTGCTCGCGGGCGAGTACGTGCCGGGCGACACCATCGCCGTGGACGTGCAGGACGGAAAGCTCGGCTTCGGCAAGGTGGTGATGAGCCGCGAGCCGCAGCCCACCGAGCGCAAGCCGCGGGCCAGGGCATAACCGAACGGTTAAGCGGTTAGCTCGCCTTCTTGGCCGGCTCGGAGCTCACCGTCGCGTCCACATCGAGCGACGTGGTCTGCGACGGCTCGGCCGTCTTGCCTTGCCGGAACGCAATCATCTGCTCCACCGCGCGCGCCAACAGCTCCGGCCCGTGTGGATACGGCGCGGCCTCGCCCTCGAGCGCCATGAAGCGCGCCCGCGCCTCGCGTCCCGTCGCGGGCCGCCCGTCGCGCTCCTGAGTGAGCAGGTCGAGGATCAGCTTCTCCAGATCGCCCGGAACATCCGGACGCAGCTGGTGCGGGGGGACGGGCTTCTCGAACACCGAGGTGATGATGTCCTGGCGGGTGGCCCCACGCAGAACGCGCACGCCGGTGAGCGCCTCGTAGAGCGTGAGCCCGAGGCAGAAGAGATCCGAGCGGCCGTCGAGCGGCTCGTGCTTCGCCTGCTCCGGAGAGACGTAGCTCGGCTTACCCACGATGTGGTCGCCGTTCGCCTCCTGCCGCGTGGCCGCGTGCGCCACGCCGAAGTCGGAGAGCTTCACCTCGCCAATGCGCGAGAGGAGCACGTTGGGCGGATTCACGTCGCGGTGCACGAGCTGCAGCGGCTTGCCCTGCTCGTCGGTGCGGCGGTGCAGGTAGTCGAGCGCCGCGGAGAGCTCCGCGCCCAGGTAGCTGATGGCCGCCGCCGGCAAGAGATCCGCGGGCGCCTTGAGCAGCGCGTGCAGCGGCAGCCCGTCCACGAACTCCATGGCCAGGATGTAGCGGCCGTCGAAGCGGCCTACGTCGGTGACCTGCACGATGTTGGGGTGGGTGAGCCGCGAGCAGAGGTGCGCCTCGAAGCGGAAGAGATCCACGAAGTGCGGATCGTTCGAGAACGTGGGCAGCACGCGCTTGATGGCCACCGTCTTCTCGAAGCCGCCCTCGGGGCAGTACGTGGCCTTGAACACCTCGGCCATGCCGCCGGCGCCGAGCGGCTCGTGCAGGAAGTACTTGGACATCAAGTCCTGCGCGCGCACCGCCGAGAGCGCCTCTTCGGCCTTGCGCAGGAGCGCGCTCGCCAGCACCGCGCCGCCGATCCCCGCGCAGAGCAAGAGGAACGCGCGGATGGCGATCATCGCCGGGCCCAGCGTCACCAGGCCGTGCTCGGGCAGCTTGGGATACGCGAAGCCGAAGTAGAAGATGAGGTACTCGCAGGCCGCGAGCAGGCCCGCAGCCAGCGAGAGCCCCCGGCTCGCGCGCACCACGCTCATCATCACCACCGCGCCCCAGACCATGATCGGCGGCGAGGTGAGCGCGTACTCGGCGCCTTGCTTGTAGAGGTCCACCGAGATCACCGCGCAGGGGATGCTCGTCTCCAGCAGCACGTTCACCCAGGGCATCCACGGCGCATAGCGGCCCCGGCGGATGAGCCAGAGGACCGTGAGCTCGTAGAGCGTGAACGGCAGCAACACCGCCACCAGCAGCGCCGAGAGGCCCCAGCCGATCATCGGCCCGAGCAGGATGGAGATGGGCGTGACCGCCAGCCCCACGCCGCTCATGAAGCGCGCCGCCGACGCCTCGCGCGTGGGCGCGTCGGAGGCGAGGAACTCGCGCATGCGCTTCACGGGCAATCGCGGCTGGGAGGCTTCCATGCGTGCGGAATCCTAGATCGGTTTGTGCGAAGGCGGCGCCTGGAGGCCTGAAGGCACGGCGAGCGGTGGAGGCGGGCACGCTCAGGTCTTCATGTCGGACCCGCGCAGCCGGGTTAAGCTTGCCGGCCGCATGAGCTCGCCTGCCCAGCCACCGCCGCGCGTCGGCGCCGAGCCCACCGCCCACGTCCAGGCGCCGCGCACCACCGCCTCGCGCGACGTGGTGGTCACCCGCGGCCTGGACAAGAAGTTCTGGCGCGACATCTACCCGTTCCTGCTCGCCACCAGCTGGCCGAGGCTCATCGCGCTCATCGTGCTCATCTACCTGGCGGTGAACGCGATCTTCGGGGTCATCTTCTGGATGGATCCCGGCGGCATCGAGAACGTGCGCCCCGGCTCCTTCGCCGACGCGTTCTACTTCAGCGTCCAGACCTGGGGGACCATCGGCTACGGCCGCATGTCGCCGCTCTCCACCTGGGCGCACGCGTGGGTGACGGTGGAGTCCATCCTGAGCATGCTCAGCGTGGCCATCCTCACCGGGCTCATCTTCTCCAAGTTCAGCCGACCGACCGCGCGCGTGCTGTTCTCCAATGTCGCGGTGGTCACCACCTGGGACGGCCAGCGCTCGCTCGTCTTCCGGCTCGCCAACGAGCGCGGCACGCAGATCGTGGATGCGCAGATCTCGGTCACCATGAACCGCTTGGAGAAGACCGTCGACGGCGGCCTGGTGCGACGCATCCACGACTTGAGGCTCAGCCGCAGCCGCAACCCGAACTTCGTGTTCGCCTGGACGGTGATTCACCCCATCGACGAGTCCAGCCCGCTCCAGGGGACCACGGTGGACAGCCTCATCGAAGACGATGGCTTCATCAGCGCGTCGGTGGTGGGCATCGACGAGATCTTCAACCAGAGCGTCTACGCGCGGTACCGCTACGACGCCCACCAGCTCCGCTTCGGCCACGACTTCGTGAGCATCCTCGGCCGCACCGACGACGGCCGCCGGCTCATCGACTACACCCACTTCCACGAGACCGAGCCCGAGGAAGTCGACGAGCCCGACGCCCCGCAGGCCGGAACGGGAAGCTGACGGCTGCCCCGAAATTAGTTTGAGCTCAAACGATCTGGCGGCCGATCGAGCGGTTGGATGTTTCCAGCCTCGACGGAGTGCTTGGTGTCGCGCGGATCTCTCGATAGAACGTGGGCCTCTACGGAGGAGGCCGCATGCGCAACATCCTCGCCGCCCTGATCGCGGCGCCGCTCCTGACCGGCTGTCTGGTGGCGCAGTCCACCTATGACGCCAAGCAGGCGGAGCTCGACGCCGCCAAGCAGGAGGAGTCTCAGCACGACCAGGCGAACGCCGCGAAGGTGAAGGAGCTCGAGGCGCAGATCGACAAGCTCCAGAAGGACCTCGCCTCTTCGCAGCTGCTCAACGGCGACCTCTCGGATCAGCTGAAGAAGCTGGGCCAGAACGTGCAGAACCTGGCCGCGGAGAAGGGCAACCTCTCCGAGAGCCTGGCTGCGGCGCAGAAGCAGATGGAGGCGCTGCAGAAGCAGGAGGAGCAGGAGCGGGCGCGCGCGGCGCTGTACCACCAGCTGGTGCAGAAGCTGAAGTCGATGATCGACTCCGGCAAGCTCGCGGTGCAGGTGCGCAACGGCAAGATGCTGGTGAAGCTGCAGAACGACATCCTCTTCGCGGCGGGCTCCGCTGCGGTGAAGCCCGAGGGCAAGGAAGTGATCGCGCAGCTGGCGCAGGTGCTGGCGAGCGTGCCCGATCGCAACTTCCAGGTGACCGGCCACACGGACGACGTGCCCATCCACAGCGCGCAGTTCCCGTCGAACTGGGAGCTCTCCTCGGCGCGCGCGATCAACGTGGTGAACATCCTCACGGGCGCGGGGCTCGACCCCAAGCACGTGTCGGCCGCGGGCTATGCCGACAACGACCCCGTCGCGCCGAACGACTCGCCGGATAACAAGCAGAAGAACCGGCGCATCGAGATCGTGGTCCAGCCCAACATCGACGAGCTGCCGCACTTCGACGACAACGCGGGCGCCACGGCGGACGCCACGCCGGCGAAGTAGGACGGACGCCAGATCGAAACTTCCACGAGCGGCCGTCGCCCGTGGGGCGCCGGCTGGCTCGGGATACTCGCGTTTCCCCGCTTCACTCGGCAGATGCAGGTGCTTGGGGAACGGTGACGGTGATGGGTGATCGGTGATCGGCCGCCGAGCACCGCACACCGATCACCGCACACCGTTTCCCAGGTACGCGCGCTCCAGGGTCAAGCGGCGGGAACTTCGCATCCCAAATCCGGGCAACCCGGCCCCGCAAAGCAAACGGCCCGGGCTCAAAGAGCCTCGGGCCGTTGCTTTGCGACAAGAACCTAAAGCGAATTACTTCGCCTCGGTCTTGGGCTCGGCGGCCTTGTCGGCCTTCTTGCCCTTGCCACCCTTCTTGCCGCCCTTCTTGCCCTTCTTGTCGGCCTTGGCGTCGGCCTTGGCGTCGCCGGCCTTCGCGTCACCCGCGGGGGCCGCGGCGTCGCCCGCCGGCTTGGCGTCGGCGGCCGGGGCGGCGGCCGGAGCAGCGTCATCGGCGAAAGCAGCGCCGGTGAAAGCGAACATCGAAGCGAGGACAACCGAGGCGAGCAGCTTCTTCATGGTTTGGCTCCTTGAGAGTTGCAGCTGGTTTGCCCCCGCTGCCGGGTCGGACATGCGCTTGTGCACTCCCGGTGCCAGCCCCCGCTCGCCACGGATTCCAGGGGCTTCCGCGAATCGACCCGCACCCGCAGGCTGGGGCGTGGGGCAGTTCGCCCCGGCCCGATCTGGGTCGCTGTCCGGATCCTCCACGCCGCCCGAACGGGCAGGGGCTGGGCGGGCCGCAAGTCGCCGCGGTGCGTCGAGATCTTTCGTCGACACGGCGCGGCGCGCTGGAGAATGATGCCGCGCCCCATGGGCCGCCCGTTACCAGATGCCGATCTCGGCCGTACGCCCAACGGGGAGCCCGCGGCTTCCGACGAGGCGCTGATGGAGCGGTTCTGCCAGGGCGACGCGCAGGCGTTCGACGCCCTGTACGCACGCCACCGGATGGGCCTGCACGGTTTTTTCCGACGCATGGCCGGCTCGCGCGCCGCCGCCGACGACCTGCTCCAGGTCACCTTCCTGCACCTGGTGCAGGCGCGCGATCGCTTCGATCCCGGCGAGCGCTTCAAGCCCTGGCTCTATGCCATCGCCCGCAACGCCGCGCGCGACTACCTGCGGCTCGCAGCGCATCGCGAGGTCGGCGGCGAGGCCGGTGAGCCGCCGTTGGCTTCGGCCGTCGCGCCCGAGACCACCGACGAATCGGATCCCGCCCAGGCCGCCGCGCTGCAGAAGGCGCTCTCGGAGCTGCCCGAGGCCTATCGGGAAGCGGTGGTGATGCACCAGCTCGAGGGGCTGTCGTTTCCGGAGATCGCCAAGGCGGTACACAGCACGCCCGGCGCGGTGAAGGTCCGTGCGCACCGCGGCTACCAGAAGCTGCGCGCGGCGCTGGCCAAGCTGCGAGGGGGCCAGCCATGAAGTGCGAAGAGCTGGCCTGGGAGTCGCGCGGGAGTCGGCCGCTGTCGGCCGAAGAGCAAGCGCACGTCGACGGCTGCAGGGACTGCCAGCTCGATCGCGAGCTGCAGCACGCGATGGCCGCGAGCGAAGGGCCGTCGGAGGCCATCGACGAGAAGCTGCGCGCAGCGGCGCACGAGCAGATGAAGGTGCAGCCGAAGGGTCGGGGGCTCGCGCGCGCCGCGACGTTCGTACCTTGGCTGGTGCTGCTCGCGGCCGTGGCCATGATGAGGGTCCGGCCGGATCTCATGCAGCTGCCGACGGTGGTGCGCGCCGGCGTGCCGCTCCTCCTCCTGGCTGCCTTTCAGATCGCGCGGCGCGCGCTGCTCGCGCCGGGGCTCGTGCCGCGCGGCCGCTGGCTGGCGTCGCTGGGCGTGCTCCTCGGCGCGGGCGCGATGCTCGCGTTCCCCGGCGCCCGCGAAGATTGGTCGGGCAATCCGCCCGCGTGCTTGTGGGCCACGCTGGGCGTCTCGGCGCTGCCTTTCATCGTGTTCGTGCTCTGGGCGCGGCGCTCTCGCGACTGGAAGACGGGCGCCGTCGCTGGGCTTGCCGCCGGCGCGATCGGTGTCTGCGCGCTCTTCTTCCACTGCCCATACAGCGGCGCGGCGCACCTGCTCTCCACGCACCTGCTCGCGTGGCTCATCCTCGCCGGGCTCGGGGCCGGGCTGGTGACCCTCTTCCCCGAGCGCATCTGGAAGCCGGGCAGGGCGCCGTGAAGCGCGGCGAGTTCGGGCTGATTAACGATTTTGTCAAGGCCTTCGCTCGGCCGCGCGCGCCGCTCGTGCTCGGCCCCGGCGACGATTGCGCGCTCCTGCGTGCGAAGCCGGGCGAGGAGCTGGTGTTGACCGTGGATGCCCTCGTCGAGGGCGTGCACTTCACGAAGCGCTTCACACCCGAAGAGATTGGCCACAAGGCCCTCGCGGTGAACCTCTCGGACCTCGCGGCGATGGGCGCCAGGCCCGTCGCCTTTCTCGTCGCCATCGCCATGCCTGAGCGCTGGCTCGCAAAGCTGCCTGGAATCGCGCGCGGGATGTCGCGGCTCGCGGAGCGCTGCGGTTGCCAGCTCGCCGGCGGAAACATGAGCCGCGCGCGAGAGCTCTCCATCACCGTGACCGCGCTGGGCGCCGTGCCGGCAGGGCGTGCGCTGCGTCGCGACGGCGCTCGACCAGGCGATCGCCTGCTCGTCTCGGGAGCGCTCGGCGGAGCGGCCGCTGGCCTTCGCAAGTCGGCCTCGCACCTGCGCGCGCGCCAGCGCACGCCCGAACCGCGCGTCGCGCTCGGCCTGCTCGCGCGCGACGTGGCCCACGCGGCCATCGACATCTCCGACGGGCTCGCCCAGGACCTCCGGCACGTGCTGCAGGCCTCGAAGGTGGGCGCGCTGCTCGTGGACGACGCGATTCCCCTCGAGCGCGGGGCCACGCTCGCGAACGCGCTCTCGGGCGGCGAGGACTACGAGCTGCTCCTGGCGGTGCCGCCCAAGCGTGCGGCCGCTCTCATCCAGGCGTCGCGGCGCCTCGGGCTGCCGCTCACGGACATCGGCTGGGTGACGCGGCGCGTGGGCCTCTCCGGCACGTCGCAAGCTGTAGCGGGACACGACCACTTCCGGTCGCGCAATTGATCTCCCCCCGGGCGGCGGTAGGCTAGAGCCTTCCGTGCGCAAACCCTCCGAGATCGAACAGGAAGTGGCCCGCGGCCGCCCCATCTCGGGCGGCTGGCAGCGCGCGGTCTCGGCGGTGCAGCAGCCCCAGCGCGAGCGCGCCGGCGGCATCTACGCCTCGCTCAACTTCAAGATCCTCGCGGGCTACGTGATCCTCGGCCTGGCGCTCTTCGCCATCTTGCGGCTCACCGGCCAGAGCGAGATCTGGCTGCAGCTCATCGCCGTGGAGATGGGCGCGCTCATCGGCGGGCTCTTCACCTCGCTGGCCATCGCGCGCATCAACCGCATCCAGGCGCTGAACCGCTCCGCGCTGGAGATCTCCCGCGGCGACCTGAGCAAGGCCGTGACCGCCGCCGCCAGCGTAGCCCGCGACGAGATCGACGACCTCACGGTGGCCATCGCCCAGATGCAGGAGAACCTGCGCGACCTGGTGGGCCACGTGCAGCGCACCGCGCGCAGCGTGGCCGACTCCGCCAGCGACGTGCAGCGCGCCGCCGAGGGCGTGAACGCCAGCACCGAAGAGACGGCGACGAGCGTCGAGAAGATCGCCGGCGGCGCCACCAACCAGACCCAGCTCGTGGAGCGCGCCAGCAAGGTCATCGGCGAGATCGCGGAGAGCATTCAGCGCACGGCCAAGAGCGCCGACGACGCCCAGAAGAGCTCCACCGAGACCGCCAGCGCCGCCGAGTTCTCCAGCAACGCCGCCAAGACCGCCGGCACCAAGGTGAAGAAGGTCTTCGACCGCATCGAGAGCGCGAGCACGCAGGTGGTCGCGTTCGGCGAGAAGACGCAGGAGATCACCAAGATCGTCGACGCCATCACCCAGGTGGCCCAGCAGACCAACCTGCTCGCCTTGAACGCGACGATTGAAGCTGCTCGCGCGGGTGAGTACGGCCGCGGGTTCGCCGTCGTCGCCGAAGAAGTCCGCAAGCTCGCGGAGAGCTCCGGTCGCCAGGCCGAGCAGATCAGCCGCCTCGCGCGCGACATCAACGCGCAGTCGGTCTCGGTCGTGACGGCGATGAAGGAAGGCACCGAAGAGCTCGGCCAGGGCCGCGAGGACCTGAACTCCATCATCCGCGCGCTCGACTCCATCACCGACACCGCGCGCCGCGGAACCGAGAAGGTCAACGCCATCTCCGACGCCGCCCGCGAGCAGCTCAAGGGCAGCCAGGAGATGGTCACGGTGTTCGAGAAGATCTCGCAGGTGGCGCGCGACAACGCCTCGAGCACAGATAAGGTCCGCGCCGAGACCCGCGAGCAGACCGACGCCGTGGCCCAGATGAACAGCTCCGCCAGCGAGCTCATCAACCTTTCCGACGAGCTGAAGACGGTCGTTTCCCGCTTCAAGCTCGGGAGCTGATTCGGCGTGCGACACGTGCTCTTCACGCTCGAGCCGCCCGCGACGCCCGGCGCGCCCTTGCCGCGGACGGTGGAGCGCTTCGCCGTGCAGCTCGCGCAGGTGCGCACCGTGGTGATGCCCCGGCCGCTCTCGCGCGTGCCGCGCGCGCCGCCGGCGATGCTGGGCATCATGAACCTGCGCGGACGCGTGGTGAGCGTGGTGGATCTGGCGACGCTGCTCGGCCAGGCGAGCCGCCGGCCGCCTGGAAAAGTGGTGCTCCTCGACCGCGGGCGCACCGAGCTCGGCCTGGCGGTGGGCGAGGTGACGGGCATCGCGCCGCTGGAAGCGAAGCTCCGCGCGCCCGACGGTGCGCCGCGCTTCGTGACCTCCGTGGCCCAGGACGGCGAGGGCACGGTCACGCTTCTGGATGCACTGGCCCTGGATGCGGAAGTGACGGCGCTGTTCCCTTCTTCGTAGCTGGAGTAGCCTTCGGTCCGGCGAGGTGCGCGTAATGGGCAAGCGGGTGCTCGTGGTCGACGACGCCATCTTCATGCGGGCCATGCTGAAGGACATCTTCAGCGGCGCCGGCTACGAGGTGGTGGGCGAGGCTTGTCACGGCCTCGAGGCCGTGGAGCGCTACAAGGAGCTCAAGCCCGACCTCACCACCATGGACGTGGTGATGCCGCTCAAGAACGGCATCGAGGCCACCCGCGAGATCCTCAAGCTGGATCCCAAGGCCGTGATCATCATGTGCTCCGCGCTCGGTCAGGAGAGCCTGGTGATGGAGGCCATCGAGGCCGGCGCCAGCGACTACGTCCGCAAGCCGCCCAAGGCTGAAGAAGTTCTCGACGTCGCCAAGAAGGTGCTCGGCTAAAAGCCGTGGCTGGTGGCTCGTGGCTGGTGGCTGGCCAGGTTCACTGGCGGTGAAGCATGGATATGTCGAAGTACCTCGGGTTGTTCGCCAGCGAGGCGGGCGAGCACCTGGAGGCGCTCGGCAAGGAGCTCCTGCGCTTCGAGGGCGCGCCGGGGCCAGACCTGCTCGATTCGATCTTCCGGCATGCGCACAGCGTGAAGGGCATGGCCGCGAGCATGGGCTTTGAGCCCATCGCCGCCGTGGCCCACCGCGCCGAGGACCTCATCGACGCCCTGCGCGAGCGGCCGAGCCGCGTCACGCGCGATGCGATCGATCTCCTTCTGCGCGCAACGGATGCCATGACCGCGCAGGTGCAGATCGCTGTCGCGGGGCAGCCGCTCGCGGTCGATAACGCGCTCGTCTACGCGCTCGCCGAGAGCCTCAAGCGGCTCACGGATCCGAATCCGCCTCAACGGGAACAAGGAACCAGGAACCCGGAACCAGAAACTCAAGCGGTCGAGACCGAGTCGACCGACTGGGGCCGCTTGAGCGTGAAGGTGAAGATCGCGCAATCCTCGCCCACGCCGGGCGTGCGCGCGTTCCTGGTGCACAAGAAGCTGT
Source organism: Deltaproteobacteria bacterium (assembly GCA_018266075.1). Lineage (GTDB taxonomy): Bacteria > Myxococcota > Myxococcia > Myxococcales > SZAS-1 > SZAS-1. Next base: position 20,399 of record JAFEBB010000084.1, read on the forward strand.
CCGGCCTGGGGCAGATCTTCGACCTGCGGCCGCCGCTCGAGGACCTGCGCGCGGGCCGGCTCGTGGACAACCAGCTCTCGCTGGTGCTCGAGACGCGCGCCGGCGAGGCCGCGGTGCGCCGGATGCTCGCGCAGGTGAGCGATCTCGATACGGTGGACGTGGCGCCGCTTCCCTCCCTGGCCGTCGAGGCGCCGCCGCCGGAGAAGCCGGAGAAGACCGAGCCCGCGCCCGAGGCGCCGCGGCCGATTGGCGTCGAGCCCGCGCGCACGGTGCGGGTGAAGACGGAGGTGCTCGACCACTTCCTCGACGGCGTGGGCGAGCTGCTCCTGGCGACGGCGCACCTGCGCGACCTGGCCAAGAAGCTGCCCGAGCGCGAGCGCCCGCCATTCGACGAGGGCATCGACCGGCTGCACGGCATCGTGAAGGACCTGCACGATCGCGTGATGGGCGCGCGCATGACGCCGCTCGCGCAGATCACGGATCGCCTGCCGCGCGCCGCCCGCGACATCCTGCGTCGCACCGGCAAGGACGCGGAGCTGGTGATCACCGGCCAGGACATCGAGCTCGACCGCGCCATCCTCGACGAGCTCGCGGATCCGCTGCTGCACCTGCTGCGCAACTGCCTCGACCACGGCCTGGAATCGCCGGCGGATCGCGAGGCCGCTGGAAAGCCTGCGCGAGGGCGCGTGCGCGTGGCGGCGCGGCGCGATCGCGATCGCGTGCTCCTGGAGATCGAAGACGACGGCCGCGGCATGGATCCCGAGGCGCTCAAGGCCTCGGCGATCGCACGCGGCTTCATCACCGCCGACCAGGCCGAGAAGCTCACGCTGCGCGAGGCGATGATGCTCGCGTGCATGCCGGGCGTGTCCACGGCGCGGTCGGTGTCGGATCTCTCGGGCCGCGGCGTGGGCATGGACGCGGTGAAGCGCGTGGTCGAGAACCTCGGCGGCACGCTCGACATCGACTCCGAGCGCGGCCGCGGCACGCGCTTCACGTTGCGATTGCCGCTCACCGTGGCCGTGGTGAACGTGCTCCTCATCGGCGTGGGAGAGGAGATCTACGGCCTGCCGATCGCGAAGGTCGTGGGCGCGGTCGAGCTGGACCAGAGCGAGCTCTATCGTTCGCAAGGCGCGCGCATGCTGAGCCACGGCGGCGAGCTCTTGCCGGTGCACGCGCTGGCGTCGCTGCTCGCGGTGCCTTCGGGGCCGACGCGCAACGAGCAGCCGTACGTGGTCGTCGAGGGCGACGGCGCGCGGCTCGCGCTCGAGGTCGATCGACTGCTCGGCCAGGAAGAGGTGGTGCTCAAGCCGCTGAGCCGGCCGCTGGAGCGCATCGCGGGGCTCTCGGGTGTCACGATTCTCGGCAGCGGGCGACCCATCTTCATCCTCGACGTGCCGCGCCTGTTGCCTTGACGGATCCGGATCTTCGGATCTCCTTCACGGCGGTGCTATCTTGGACAACGGAGTGTCCATGACGGCCGCGGTCGCGCTCAGCCCCATCCAGTCCGACGCCCTGCGCGAGCTCTGCAACGTGTGCAGCGGCCGCGCGGCGGATGCGCTGTCGCGGCTCATTGGCGAGCGTCCGGTGGAGCTGGGGTTGCCCGACGAGCTGCCCCGTGGCGATGTCGCGAGCCACATCGGCGGCGCGGATGCGAAGGTCGTCGGCGCGCGCGTGGAGCTCGCGGGTCCGTTGCGCGGCGAGCTGTGGCTGGTGCTCGCCGAGTGCGACGCCGCCGAGCTGTCTGGACTTCTCGAAGAGCAAGGCCAGCGCGAGGTGGCGGTCTGGGCGCTCTACGAGACCGCGAACATCGTCGCGTCGGCGTGCTTGAACGCGCTCTACGCGCTCACGCGGCTGACGGTGGTGCCCAGCGTGCCCGAGGTGCTGGTGGGCGAGGCGGCGAAGGTCGTGGCGCGGCTGCCGCGGACGTCCGATGCGCCGGTGATCGTGACCGAGCTCGCGCTCCGCGAGCCGAAGGTGCGCGCGAAGCTGCTCTTCGCGCCGCATGCGGAGAGCGTGGCGCCGCTGCTGAAGGCGATGGGTCTGCGCTGACGCATCGCGTGTGTTAGAAGCCGCGCCGATGGATCCGAAAGCGCTTCGCAGCGTGCTGTCGCGGGTGAAGTCGGGCGAGCTCGCGCTCGACGAGGGCGTTCGCGCGCTCTCCGGCGTGGCCGAGCTGCCCTTCGCCACGCTCGACCTCGATCGGCCGCGGCGCCAGGGCTATCCCGAGGTCGTCTACGGCGCGGGCAAGACCGCCGAGCAGCTCGTGGGAATCGTGGAGCGGCTGTCGCAAGAGCCGTCGCCGGTGCTGGTCACGCGCATCGATGAAGAGCGCGCCGACGCGCTGACCTCCGCGTTTCCCGAGGGCGAGCACCTCGAGATCGCGCGCGCGTTCGTGATCCGCCGCAAGGTCCCGAAGGCCGGCAAGGTGGCCGTGGTCTGCGCGGGCACCAGCGATCTGCCCGTCGCCGAAGAGGCCGCGATCACCGCCGAGCTCCTGGGCGCGCAGGTGACGCGCATCGTCGACGTGGGCGTGGCGGGCATTCACCGCCTGCTGCGCCGCCGCAAGGACATCGCCAGCTGCCACGCGGCCGTGGTCTGCGCGGGCATGGAGGGCGCGCTCCCCACGGCCGTCGGCGGGCTGGTCGGAATTCCCATCGTGGCCGTGCCGACGTCCATCGGCTACGGCGCGAACCTGGGCGGCGTCGCGGCTTTGCTCGGCATGCTCAACAGCTGCGCGCCGAACGTGTCCGTGGTGAACATCGACAACGGTTTCGGCGGCGGCTTCTACGCCGCGCTCATCGCCCGCGCCGCGAGGAACAAGTGAGCGAGCTGCTCTACCTCGAGCCGATTGGCGGCATCGCCGGCGACATGTTCCTCGCCGCCGCGCTGGATCTCGGTGTGGAGCCGCGCGCGCTCGAGGCCGCGCTCGGGCCGCTCGGGCTCGCGGGCTGGCATTTCTCCATCTCGCGCGCCGAGCGGCACGGCATCTCCGGCACGCACCTCGACGTGGTCCTGGATCAGCCCGAGGATCATCCGCACCGGAAGTGGAGCGACATCCGCCAGATGATCGAGCGGAGCGCGCTTTCACCCGGCGTGAAGTCGAAGGCGCTGGCCGCGTTCTCGGCGCTCGCGCGCGCTGAAGCCCACGTGCACGGCGTGGATCTCGAGGAGATCCAGTTCCACGAAGTGGGCGCCGTGGACTCCATCGTCGACATCGTGGGCGCCGCGTGCGCGCTGGAGCTGCTCGGCAATCCCATCGTCCACGCCGCGCCGCCGCCGCTGGGCTCGGGCACGATGCGCTCGGCGCACGGCATGATCCCGATTCCCGGACCGGCCACGCTCGAGCTGCTCAAGGACCGCCCCGTGCGCTTCGAAGGGCTCGGCGAGCTCACCACGCCCACCGGCGCAGCGCTGCTCGCCGCGCTCACCCGCTCGGATCCGCCTCCCGCGCTGATCCCGCGAAAGGTCGGCTTCGGCGTGGGCACCAAGGACTTTCCTGATCGGCCGAACCTGCTCCGCGCCACGCTCGCCAGTCCGGCAGATGCGAAGTCGGCGCTCTGGGTGCTCGAGGCGAACCTCGACGACCAGAGCCCGCAGCTCTTCGCGCGCATCTTCGAGCGGCTGCTGGAGCACGGCGCGCTCGACGTCTGGGCCACCCCGGCCCTGATGAAGAAGGGCCGGCCGGGCCAGCTCCTGGGCGTGCTCACCGAGGGCGGGAAGCGCCCAACGCTGGAGCGAATCCTCTTCGAGGAGTCGACGACGCTCGGCGTGCGCGCGCATCCCGTGGAGCGGCAGGCGCTCTCGCGGCGCTTCGAGACCGTGGACACGGCGTTTGGCCCGATCCGCATCAAGCTGGGCGAGCTCGACGGTCGCCTGCTCAACGCCGCGCCCGAGTACGAGGACGCCCTGGCTCGCGCGCGGGAGAAGAACGCCGCCCTGAAGGACGTCCTCGCCGCGGCCCTGGCCGCCTGGCGCGCCCGCAGCTGACCTGAACAATTCTCTTCACCGGTCGAAGCGGCGGCTTGCGGCGTTTGGTGCCATCGCCAGGGGTGCTACGCTCAAGGGGCCGTGGAGCGCCCCAACACAGATCCGAAGGCGGCAGCCGTCTGGGCTGCTGGCGAGGCCAGCGCCGACGCCGCCCTCGTGGAGCGCCTCACCCGCGCGGGCCTGAACGTCCGCCGCGAGCCGGCCGGCTGCCAGCTCGCGGTGATCGACTTCCGCTCGGACAAGGGCGCGCCGCTCCTCGCCACCCTCCGCGCCGACGCCGCCACCCGCGACATGCTGGTGCTCGGCCTGGTCTCCGACTCGCCCGAGGGCTTCCGCACCGCCCTCGAGGCCGGCGCCGACGCCTTCGTGTGCTGGGAGCGCCTGGAGCTCGAGGCGCCGTTCCGCCTGCAGCTTCTGTTGCGCCGGCACAGCGAGCGCGAGGCCGCCATCCGCCACGAGCGCGACCTGGCCGCGCTCATCGACCTCACCAGCGACTACGCGCGCACGCGGGATGTAACGGAACTGTTACACAAGGTGACGCGCCGCCTGGCCGACGAGCTGGGCATCCTGCGCGCGGCCCTGGTGCTCTTCGACGAGGAGCGCGTGAAGGGCCGCATCCTCGCTGCCAGCGACGAGGCCCGGAGCGACCGCGAGGTGGAGCTCTCGCAGTACCCGGAGCTCCGCGAGGTGGCCAAGACCGGCCAGCCCCTGCTCCTGCCCGATGCGCCCACCCACCCGCTGCTCGACCCGGTGAAGGAGCGGCTCAAGGCCATTGGCGCCATTGCCGCATTGCCGTTGGCGTCGCAGGGGAGGGTGATGGGCGCGCTGCTCCTGCGCACGGGCGAGGCCCGGCGCACGTTCTCGCCGCGGGAGATGGCCTTCGCGACCACCGTTGCGCACGCGACCGCGGTGGCCCTGCGCAACGCGCGCGTGCTCGAGCGCGCCGAGGCCAAGCTCGCGTCGCTCACCCAGTACCAGGGCTTCTTCAAAGCCTTCTTCCACGGCATCGCCGTGCTCGGCGACCACGGCGAGGTGGTGAGCCTCAACCCTGCGGGCGCGCGGCTGCTGGGCGTGGAGGGCGAGGAGGGCGCGGCGGCGATCATCAAGAACCTCTCGCCCGCGGCGAACGAGGCGGTGCAGGAGCTCTTGCACCGCACCCGCGCCGGCGAGGCCCGCCAGGAGATCGACATCCCCGTGGATTTGCCGGGCGACCGCAAGGTCACCCTGGCCATCTCCGCGGCCATGCTCGGCACCGACTCCGGACAGGGGTTGGAGCACGCGGTGATCGTCTGCTTCCGCGACGTCACCCAGGCCCGCGCCATCCAGGCCGAGCTGCGCAAGACCAACGAGTTCATGGAGCGCCTCATCGACCAGGCCTCCGATGCCATCATCGCCGCCGACATGAGGGGCACGGTGATCGTCTTCAACCGCGGCGCCGAGCGCATCTGCGGCTACACCGCCGAGCAGGCCATCGGGACGTTGAACGTCCGCGACCTGTATCCCGCCGGCGTGGCCAAGGAGCTCATGGCCAAGATCCGCTCGAAGGATCACGGCGGCAAGAACAAGCTCGATCCCACGCGCGCGGAGATCGTCTCGCGCGCGGGTGAGCGCGTGCCCGTGAGCATGACCGCCGCGCTCATCACGGAGGAGTTGGGCGGCGTCAGCCGCGACGTGGCCACGGTGGGCATCTTCAGCGACCTCCGCGACCGCATGCGGCTGGAGGCCACGCTCACCCAGACGCAGGAGAAGCTGCAGCAGACCGAGCGCGCCGCCCTCATCGCCGAGCTGGCGGGCACCGCGGCGCACGAGCTGAACCAGCCGCTCACCAGCATCATGGGCTACTCGGAGCTCTTGCGGCGCCGGCTGCCTGCGGGCGATCCCGCGGCGCGGAGCATCGACATCATCTATCGCGAGGCCGAGCGCATGGCGGAGATCGTGCGCAAGATCGGCAAGATCACCCGCTACGAGACGAAGGCGTACGTGGGCGAGTCGCGCATCGTGGATCTGGACCGGGCGGCGGGAGAGGACGACGCATGACGGACTCCGCTTCGCGGTTGAAGGCCGCACCTGCCTTCGCTGGGCACGCCCAGCTCTTCGACGCGCTGCCGCACCCCGTGGCCGCGCTCGACCCCGATCTGCGCGTGGTCTACGCCAACCCCGCCTTCGAGCGGCTCGTCGGTCGGAGCGCGGGCGAGAAGCTGGAGCGGCTCTTCCGGCTCGAGGACTCGATCCTGCCCGTGCGCGAGCAGAAGCTGCGCGCGCGCACCTCGGGGCATCTGCCGGTGGAGCTGGCGCTCGCCCGCGCCGATGGCGGCTGGGCGCTCTCGGTGCAGCCCGCCGCGCGCGACGAGCATGACGAGGCCGTGCAGCGCGTGCTCCTGCAGCTCTCGCGCGAGGTGGTGGCCGCGCGCAGCGAGGACGAGATCGTGGGCGCGCTGGCCCGGGCCATCCGCGCGCTCTTCCCCGGCGCCAGCTACTGCGTGCGCGTGGTGGATCCGCGGACGTACGCGCTCACCTCGCTCTACGCCGAGGGCAAGCTCCGCGACGGCGCCCGGCAGGCGATCGCGCTCAAGCGCTCGGCGGTGGAGAAGCTGAACCTGGAACTGGCGGAGCTGCCTGCGGATCGGGTGGCCGTGCTCGACGAGGTGCCGCTCATCTTCTCGGGGGCCGCGCGCGGGTTCTCGACGCCGCTCGTCGCTTCCGGACAACTCTTCGGTGTGTTCAACGTGGAGTTCCCGCCCGGCGACGGCCGCGACGGCAAGGCCGAAGAGCGCACCATGCTCCGCGCCGCCAACCACGCGGCCGCGGCGCTGCGGAACAGCAAGCTGTTCGAAGAGGTGAGCTACGTCCGGCGCTACCTCGAGTCGCTCATCGAGAACGCCAACGCGCTCATCCTGGTCATCAATCCCGAGGGGCGCGTCATCGTGGCCAACGCCGCCATGCACCGACTGCTCGGGCGCGACCGCGGCACGCTGCTGGGCGCCGAGCTCACCACGCTCGTCTCGCCGGATGATGAGCAGCGCGTGCGCCACCACCTCGTCGACGCCATCCGCGGCGGCACGCCCGCGCCGCTCGAGGCCGCCATGCTCACCGACGCTCGCCCGGTGCATGCGGCGTTCTCCACGGCCGCGGTGCGCTCCCCCGGCGGCGACGTGGAGGGCGTCATCGCCGTCGGTCAGGACCTCACCCAGCTGCGACAGCTCGAGCAGCAGGTGATCCAGGCGGAGAAGCTGGCCTCGCTGGGCCAGCTCGCGGCGGGCGTGGCCCACGAGATCAACAACCCGCTCACCACCATCGCCATCTACGCCGATGCGCTGTTGCAGAAGCACCAGGCGGTGCTCGACCCGTCGCGCGGCGGCGACCAGGACCTCGACAAGATCCGCCGCATCCTCGATGCCAGTGACCGCATCCTGAAGCTCGCGCGCGACCTGACCTCGTACGCGCGGCCCTCGGGCGATCGCGCGGATCCGGTGGAGCTCGGGCCGCTGCTGGAGCAGGCCATCGGCTTCTGCGACCACGTGCTCAAGGAGAGCGAGGTGGAGCTGGTGCGCCACTACGCGCCCGAACTGCCGCGCATCCCCGCGGTGAAGAGCAACCTCATCCAGGTCTTCGTGAACCTGCTCACCAACGCGTGCCACGCCACGGCGTCGGGCGGCCGGGTGGAGGTCGTCACCGAGCGCACCGCCGAAGGGCGGGTGGCCGTGCGCATTCGCGACACCGGCTCGGGCATCGCCGCGGAGAACCTGGCGCACATCTTCGAGCCCTTCTTCACCACCAAGCCCGCGGGGCAGGGCACCGGGCTGGGGCTCTCCATCGTGCAGGGCATCGTGGCCAAGCACGGCGGACAGATTCGCGTCCAGAGTGAGCTGGGCGTGGGCACGGAGTTCGTGGTGGACTTGCCCGCAGTGGAGTCGATCCCGGAGTAGGCTTGCGTCGGGGGGCCGAGAGGCCTCGCGGCTCGAGGAGGAGCGTCGGTGGTCAGCAGCAACCCGGTCACGCCCGAGGGACCCGACGCGCAGGTGGGCAAGTACCGCCTGCTTCGCCGCATCGCCGCGGGCGGCATGGCCGAGGTGTACCTGGCCACCGACGACGGCAAGAGCCTCTGGGCGGTGAAGCTCATCCTTCCGCACCTCGCCGACCAGCCCGAGTTCCTGGGCCTGTTCCTCGACGAGGCCCGGCTGGCGAGCCTCATCAACCACCCCAACGTGGCGCGCGTGCGCGACATGGGCATGGAGAACGGCCGGCTCTTCCTGGCCATGGAGTACGCGCGCGGGCAGCCGCTCTCCTCGCTGCTCAGCGAGCTCAAGGCGAAGAAGACCGCGCTCACCCCGCCGCAGGCCGCGGCCATCCTGGCGCAGGCGGCGGCGGGCCTGAACGCGGCGCACGACGCGAAGGCGCGCGATGGCCAGCCGGCGGATCTCGTCCACCGCGACGTCTCGCCGCAGAACTTGCTGCTCACCGAAGACGGCGTGGTGAAGGTCGTCGACTTCGGCATCGCCAAGGCGAAGAACAAGCTGGTGGTGACGCAGGTGAACACCACCCGCGGCAAGCCCTGGTACATGAGCCCGGAGCAGATGCGCGGCGAGAAGCTCGACCGCCGCGCCGACATCTTCTCTCTCGGCGCGGTGCTCTTCGAGCTGCTCCTCGGCTCCCGGCTCTTCGACGGCGACGTGGACCAGGTGATGTACAAGGCGCTCAACGAGCCCTTGCCGGACATCCTCGCGCTCAAGCCCGACGTGCCCGTGGAGCTGGCCGAGGCCATCAAGCGCGCGTGCGCGAGGCGGCCCGACGATCGCTACGAGACCGCCTGGGAGATGGAGCAGGAGCTGATGGCCTTCGCCAACGCGCACGGCGGCGCGGGCGACCTGGGCGCGCTCATCACCGACAACTTCCCGCGGATGCCCGCGAGCGTGGAGGAGGTGACGGGCGCGGCGCCGGCGAACGCGTCCCGTCCGCCCACGCGCTCGAACGCCGGGAGCCGACCGAAGGCTGCCGTGGCGCGGCCGGCCTCGTCGCCGGGGAGCGGCGCGCCCACCAAGATCCGTCGGCCCGGGAGCGGGCCCACCGTGGGCGAAGCGCCGCCCGACGAGAAGACGCCCGCCAATCCCGATCCGGAGCTCGTCACCTCCCCGCCGGATGCCCCGGCCCCCGCGCTGGCTGCGGGCGCGGCGATTGGCGAGCCCACGGCGCCGGGCGCGTCGCTGCCGCCGGGGAAGCCCGCGGAGGCCACGGTCGTCGAGGACGACGCGGTCAAGGTGCGCACCGAGATCCCCAAGCGCGCCGTGGTCGATCCCAAGGCCGCCAAGAAGAAGCAGATGCTGATCATCGGCGGGGTGGTGCTGGCCTGCTTCGTGGTGGGTGGTGGCGCTGCCGCCTACTTCGCCACGCGCGAGAAGCCGCCGCCGGCCGTGCCGCCGCCTCCGCAGCCGACCTCGCTGCTCGGGGGCGAGGCCACGCCGCCGGCGCCCAAGCCGAATCCCTTCGCCGCAGCCGACGACCTGCCCAAGGCCGAAGCCAAGCCCGCAGCACCCACCGCGGCCGACGCGAAGCCGGCGGAGATTCCCGCCAAGGACCTCGACAACCTCGCGCGCGTGCGCGTGAGCTGCAGCGGGATGTGCACGGTCTACGTGGACGGCAACGCCGAAGGCCAGTCCGGCGACGTGCTCCGCATCAAGCCCGGCAAGCACACCTTCAGCGCCACGCTCGGCGACGAGGCCAAGCCGCACGGTGGGCACACGATGACCCTGGCGGCGCTGGAGGTGGTGGCGCTGCACTTCGGCAAGACCGACGGCAGCTGGCTGGCCGCGCAGGGCTACGCCGACGACGCCCGGGGCAAGCTCGCCCGTGGCGACGTGCAGGGCGCGATTCGTTGCTATCGCGAGGCGCTGAGCATGAACGGGTCGAACCCCGTGTACCACCGCGACCTGGGCAAGGCGCTCTACAAGGCCGGCGAGACCGACACGGCGCGCTTCCACCTGGAGACGTACCTGCTCATCTCCAAGAGCCAGCCCAAGGACGCCGACGAGATCAAGGCGTTGATCCAGAAGATCCGCGGTGGCTGAGCGCTAGTCCCAATGCTGTTCACTTAGGCTTCGGCCGGTTGACCCACTTCTTGTCGTAGTTGCTC
>JAFEBB010000085.1 GCA_018266075.1 Deltaproteobacteria bacterium
CGAATCGAAAGATCAGACCCCTGAATTTGGTCGGAACGATGGGGTCCACCTCACCCGTCGCGGCAAAGCGGCACACGCAGACGTCACCGCAGCGGAGTGGGACCAAGCTGGTGAGCTATTTCAACAGATGAAAGACGCCGAGTTGCTTCGCTACATGGCACGGGCTGCGCTTGAGAAACTCTGGGCCTGACTTCTACGCGGCTGCGACAGAAGCCACTTCTCAGAACCCGCCGTCGACGCCGAGGGTGATTGCCAAGATCTTGCTTAGTGTTGCCGTCTGTTCCGCGCGAAGGACCACCGAATCGGAGTAGATGCGCGCGCCCTCTGCGTCGAACTGGGCGAAATCCAGACTCCGGCAGGCAGTAAGGTCGAGGTCAGCCGTGAAGGTCCGACCTGCGTCCGGTTGATCGCCGAGGAGCCCCGTCACTCGAACCGTCGGCTGGATGTAGTGGCACTTTTCGTCGCGCCGCTCAGCGACACCTCCGTCCTCAGGGAGCGCCAGGATCTCCGCGACCTGGGACGCGTCCTGCGGCGAGAGGCCGACCGTCTTCGTGATCGAGCTCGCCGCCAGCGCTCCTCGAAGCAAGTTGTTCGCGACCTCTGGGTGACGGGCTCCCATGGTCGCGAGGCTTGCGGTCATCGCGCGCGTCGCAGCGAGCGACCTCCGAATACCCTCGCGATCCGGTCGCTCCTTGATGCTTGAGATGAGTGCGTCCGTCGGGAAGACATCCTTCACGAGCCGCAGGAGCCTGTTTCGGGACATATCGACCGTCCGAACACCCGTTCGGACGAGGTCGTTCGACGACGACTGTTCGACAAGCAGGCCCAGGTCGTTGCAACCGAAGCAGAGGAGGAGGACAGCAACATCGGACGGCTTGTCCTTGTGCGCCCGCGTAAAGCGGAAGGCAACCGCCGGTCGGAACGCACCACACAGCTTCGTGCCCCAGTCATCCCAATGGGCGATGCGAGGGTCCAAGAATGTAGTCTGGACCTCCTCCTTCAATTCACCGTCGAGGATGAGGGGCTTGCCACGAATTACATAGTCGCCGACCGCATGGGCGCCCGCGGGAGCGGTGTGAACTGGCTTGTCGATTTCCAGCAGCATAGCCTCGATGTGGTCGGCTTTTTCGACGGTCTCGAACTGCCCCTGGAAGAAGTCCAGGCGTCGCTCCATGTCCTCTAGGCTCGGGGGCCGGTTCGAGGAGCCACCAAGAGCCGAGGGCATGAACCGTTCCTCAATTCGGAAACGCCCCCCGCTCACCGTGACACGGAGGCCGGTCTCGATATCGGTTGTCGGCTGAGGGCAGCTGGTCGCGCCGAGCGAGTGCTCGAGGCGATCGAGAGCTTGGTGAAGAGTCGCGCCATCGCCCGACTGCACGTCGATTGCGTCGACCGCGCCTCCATCGACGCCGAAAGTGATCTCAACGTTCTCGCTCGGTCTCCAAGACGAGCTGAGCTGGCCGCTTGCGGTCGTGACCTGCATTTCGGTCGTGACTCGAAAGTGGTTTGAGAGGATTCCACCCACCAGCGACGCGGGCGCCTGTGCCTCGGCATCGCGCGGCGCGACCAACCGAAAGCCATCGCAGGAACAACTCGTCGATGAGTCGAGGCCGCTGAGCAGGCACTCTGAGGTATCAGCGGTACAGATTCGGTCGTGGATGCACGGCTCGTTGTGGAGGAGCCAGGAGACCGCTGCACACTTCGCGACGCACTCTGGCGCCGGTGTCGGGAGGCTCTTCTTGCACCCCGCCAGGACAAGAGCGACGAGGACGGCGCTCGCACCGAGTGATGCCCATTTGAGCAACCGCGTCGCCATCGGGAGAGCGTAGCGGACTCAGCTGCCGAATCGGAACCGCGGCATCCGCGCTTCACCATCGACTGGGATTCGAACCTCGAAATGGATGTCGCCTACATGCAGACGGGCGGATGCGCCCAGGCGCAGACGTGGTGGCGACAAACAGGGGGCCCAGGGTCACGTCCGAGGCAGTCATCAGGTTGTGGCGACATCTCAATCAAAGTGCGCGTTGGTTGATTCGGCGTCCACGGCACCGGAACCAGCTCGCCCTTGGAATTCATCTCCAGTGTTTCTCGAGCAGGTGGTGCGCCTTCGTCTGTTGGCGGCTTCGACTTGCTTGGATCAGGCACGTGCTTGGCCGCCTTCAGCTTCTTCCGAAGGTCGCTCTCGTACACCGTAAGGTAGCGTCGATTGACCACCACGCCGCCTACATTCGAGACAACGCACTCTTCGTCACGTTGGCAGTCGACGAACGGACGCGCAACATCCGCGGGATGAACGCCGGAATCCATTCCTGCCCAGAAGGCGAAATCACACTCTTGATATGTCGACGCCCGCTTGCACTGGTTCCACTCGTCCCTGCAGGCCTCGTGGCGCGAGCCACACGCCTTGAGATCGTCCTCCGCTTGTAGTCGCGGATTCGGGGTTGCGCAGGCCCCTACGATCGCAATCACGACTATTAGAGTGGGTCGCACCGAGAGTGCGACGCACCGACGCAGCAATGTGCGCTGTGCTGACCGAGTGGCCATGAAACAAGCCTAACCCGCCCCAGGCGCTAGGCAGATGCCACCGTCGACGTAGCCGGGCGGGTCGCTGCAGAAAGCATGGTTTGACGAGCAGCAATGAAGCCCGTTCGCGCAGTCGGCGTCGCTTGAACACGAATCACTTCGAGCGCTCTTGCCGCCGCAGGCCGCGGGGATAATCGCGAAGCCGATCACCAGGACGAGGCCGAGCAGTGCGCGATTGCGGTTCGTCGTGTTCAAGGCGCTCATCTCGCTCGGACTCACGTGTGCTCCGACTTCGTAGGAGAAATCGTCATCGAGTCGTCCCCTGGCAGGCGACGCGCTACTTCATTTCGGGTGGCTGGCATCCAGGGAGCGCCCCAAGCTCCTCGGTGTTGCACGACGGCCCCATGCACACACACCAGACGACGCATCCACATTGCACCTCGCGCACGTAACGAAGGTCACCGCTCCCGACGTCGTATGCGACCGCCCGCGTCACATTGACCTCAAGGTGCTCAAGGAGCCACCTGACCTTCTTGCCATCGGCAGTGGTGCACTCCGAGGAGTCCCTGAGGCCATAGATTGGGCTGTGAGCCTTCCCTGATCTCAATTCATCAAGCTCTGCATCGAGTTTGGTCGCTGGCGCTGGCCACCATTGGCAACCCTGATACTCCGACAGGGGCCGGAGCTCGTGGTGACACCCGCAAGCCAGCATCGCAATGGCGAGGCAAGCGCACGTCCTCACGACTTCTTGCCCTTCTCCATCCTCTTCAACCGCGCCCGCAGCGTCTTTGGCGTGATCTCCAGGCGCTTCGCGGCATCCTTCTGCGTCGGCCCGGCATCCAGCTCCATCAAGATGATCTCGTAGATGGTCTCGTCGAGCGGCCGTCCCAGGGCGCGCACCCACCCTTCGGGTCCGGTGGTCTTCACCGTGCTCGGCGCGCGCGAGACCTCAGTTGGCACATCGTCGAGCCCGAGGTCCTTCACACTCAGCTTGGAGAACGGGGTGGCGCGAAACGCGTGCGCCCGCTGCATGCTGTTGGCCAGCTCGCGCACATTGCCCGGCCACGCGTAGGCCAGGGCCGTCGTCCACGCCTCGTCCTCGAGATCGGTCACATCTCCGTTCGGCGCCAGCAACTCGAGGAAGTGCTCGATGAGCCGCTTCACGTCGCCCGGACGCTCCCGCAGGGGCGGAAGGCGCAGGGTGACGGTGTTGAGTCGATAGAAGAGGTCCTCGCGAAACCGACCTTCCGCCACGCGCAGGTGCAGGTTCGCGTTGGTGGCCGCGATCATCCGCACGTCGACCGCGACGTCCTCGGTGCCGCCGATGCGCCGGATGACGCCTTCCTGGATGGCCCGGAGCACCTTCGGCTGCAGCTCGAGCGGCAGCTCTCCGAGCTCGTCCAGGAAGAGCGTGCCGCCGTGGGCCTGCTCGAAGAACCCCTTGTGCTGTCCGGTAGCGCCCGTGAAGGCGCCCTTCTCGTGGCCGAAGAACTGGCTCTCGAACACCTCCTTGGGCACGGCCGAGGCGTTGACGATGACGAACGGCCGTCCCACCCGGTTGCTCCGGTCACAGAGCTCCTGGGCCACGACCTCTTTCCCCGTGCCGGTCTCGCCGAGGATGAGCACGGCCAGGTCCGTCGGCGCCGCCTTCTCGATGACCGGGTAGACCTTCTCCTTCATCACGTCCGAGCGACCGACGAGCCGCCCGAAGTCACCGCGCTCACGGCGCGCCAGGTTGGCGATGAAGGTGGTGCGGCCCGCGATGATCGTCTCGCGCAAGAGCACCTGGCTGCTCTTCACGCGCCTGAGCTTGTCTCCCTTTCGGAACGAGCTCAGGAATGTGCCATTGGTGCTGCCGAGGTCTTCCACCCAGAGGCCCTTGTCGTCGAGCCTGAGCTCGAAGTGAACTCGCGAGACGCCCGCGTCGTCGACGCGAAGCCCTGCATCCGGCCCTGAGCCCACGATGAGCCTGTGCGGCAGCTCGATGCAGGCCTCCTGGCCGTTGGACCAGATGGTGAGGTGCGTGGGCTTGATGTGCGGATGCGGCTCGGCGAGGACATCGGTCTGGCGCTTCGTCCACGTGCCCTTGTCGAAGCTGATCTCGAGGGAGTAGTCGCCGAGCCCGAAGGGCCGGCCCTCTTCGAGCTGCGTGCCCTGACCTCCCGAGGTGGGCACGAAGAAGTACACCGCCCCGCGGCGCTCGATGAACCCGTGGACGTCGCGGAGGAGCGGCCCCTCGAGACAGATGTCGCAGGACTGGCGTCGACCCACCGAGGTGCGGGCGCGCACGAGAGGGTAGTTGAGTATCTCCGTGTCCGACCGGCGAATGACCAGCGCTGGCATGTCGCGTTCCCCCGAGCCTCGACATCGAACAGCCTATCTAAGGCTGATGATGAATCCCGGTTCTTCTTTGATCGAGCGCGTGCAGTGCCCGACCGGGGGATTCGGATTGCGTACCCCAAGGATGAGGAACGTCAGCTCGAGCGACCGCGCGTACACCGAAGGGGGATGGTGGGTGATGGGTGCTCTCAGCATCGTGACCGCACGGGGCCACGTGGGTCACGAATGAGGCCGCGAAGAGAGCGGGGCCGCCTCGTGTCCGACCCGAGCGGCCTTGCACTCGACGACGCCCTCCGGCTCTCGAATGGTGGGCACCTCGAGAGGAAGCACGCGCGGTCGCTATCAATGAGAGCGCTGGAGGAAGCAAACGAGGCGCTCTTCGAGTCTCACCGGGCGCTCGGCAGGTCTGACAATCGGGATCTTCAAGCTGACCGAATGCCCGGCGAACCTTGCCAAGCCGCCCGGCGAGGATTGCCGGACGCTTGGATGAGGTCGCCAGGTCGTCCGCGAAGCTCGCTGGGGTCTCCGCTGGCCTTGCTGGGTCGTCCGACGACCGAGTCGGGTGCGCAGACGACGTTGCCGGTCAATCCGACAACCTTGCCGGAGGCTGGGCACGACCTGCCCTGCGCCCGGCAACGGCACTCGCCGGTCCAGCCCACTTCGCCGGGAGTCCGGCAAGCTCAGCGGAGTGCTCCGACAAGTCTGCTGGCCCGTCGTGCAACGTGATGGACTGCGCAGCAAGGTTCGCTGGCTCGCCAGGTCAGCTTGCCGAGCCCTCTGGTGACCTCGCCGGACGCGGTGGTGACCAGCCGGAGCGTCCGCGAAGGCCTGCCGGGCCTTGGCCAGAGCTCACCGAGGCATTCGCAAGGGCTCCGGGGTGGCGGAGAGGTCATTTCGACCCTTTGGTGAGGCCTGCCGGAGCTGCCGGTCCCCTGGGGAATCAGACCGGACGAACGCTTGAAGGGTCATTTCGACCCTTCGGCAACTCGGAAAAGCCACCGGTCCATCGGTACTTGTGAACCATGCCGCGAGGAAGGGTCATTTCGACCCTTCACCGTCGGGTGCGGTCGTCGTGAATTCGCAGGGATACGCCCTGGCACCGAGGCTGCTCTACCGCTCCGCATGTCGGGCACGTCGCCCGGCATCGTCGGGTGGGCCCAGCGCTCATCCGGCGCGCACGATGCCGGAGGGCATCATGTCCAGCAACAACAAGGCACGGGGGGTCACCATTGACCAGCTCCTCGCCGCCATCCTCAACGGGGTCAATACGTCGTTCCCGAGCGGGTCGTCGCTCGCGATCGATGGCGTCACCTACGACAAGGCGGGCCTGGGTCAGAAGATCCAGGAGGTCATCTCGCCTTACATCACGGTGGAGGAGCTGGCGACGCAGCACACCAACGCCGTGAAGGCGCGTGCTGCGGCGGAGGCGGGGGCCAAGGACTTCACCGACAAGCTGGTCAAGGGGATCGAGTATCTCGTGAACTCGGACCCGAACAGCCTGTCGAAGTTCGGCATCTCGCTGCCGAAGACCAAGCGCAAGCTCACCGCGCAGGAGAAGTTCGAGCGTGCGGCCAAGGCGAAGGCGACGCGGGCGATGCGGGGCACCAGGGGTCCACGCCAGCTGGAAGACGTGAAGGCCAAGGGTGACGTGTCGGTGAGCGTGACGCTCACGCCGCAGCCGGGCACGCCGGCGCCGGGCAGCAGCGTGGCGCCGAGCGGGCCGGGGTCGAGCACCGGCAGCAACAGCTCGACGCCGGCGGCGCCCAGCCTGGGCCAGGCGACGCCCACCGGTCCGGCGGCGGCCCCCAACGGCGCGACGGGTCCGCAGGAGGTGAACGGGGCGGCGCACTGATGCCGCTCGCGAGATGGGGGAGGCGTCTCCGGAGAGGGGACGGAGACGCTTCCCCCGGCTCACCGGGACGCGACATGAGATACTTGGAACTGGTGCCGACGCGGCTCTCCGATTCAAATCAGCAACGAGAGAAGTCGGCTTCCGCGAGAGTAGGTCTCAGATGATCACTGAGGGGCCTAGATCCTTGCCATTCACAGTACTGGTACTGGCAATCTGCGTCGGCTGCACGCGACCGACCCGGCAAGTCGAACCCAGTTGTGAAGCGATTCGCGCGATCTTCCACGCCACGAAACCCGACCTCTGCAAAGAGGGCCCCGTCGCAGTGGCGGCTCGCGTTCTCTTTCCAGATGGTGGCTCGGCTGCTTACACAGTCCCCGGCTGCACCGATGAATCAGTCAACCTCGTCACCGCGCCATCCGAGGAGATGCTTGGCTATTCCTTGTTGATTGAGCAGGACGACGGTGGCCTGCGCTACTTGGGAATCCTCGCCGATGTCGGTTCGCCGCCCGGACGCCCGCACCCGATGAAGACATATTTCTGCGGAGAACTCGCTGGCCGCGTCACCTGGGAAGACGGCGGACTCTCCGTACACCCGGGCGAACAACCAGGAGTGGAGTTGTCCAAGGTGGGCCTGCTCAAGCCATGGCGATGAGTTGTCGTCACCGATTCCGCGTCTGATTCGCAGCTTCACCTGGGACTCGCCGTTACATCTTGGTGCCATGCCTAAGCGCCCATTTCGCAGAGAAGGCGGCCTCCTCATCGACAGCTACGTCAATCGAGAGGGGAAAACGACCGTGCATTCCATGCCGGGACACATGCTCGGTGAAGGACCCACGAACGAACAGCGTCAGGGCATGCTCGCTTGTATCCGGGTCTCGCCCGACCCAGCCGCGCAGTTCACGGCCGTTCAGGCAACCTCCAACGAAGTCTCTGGCGATCGGCTCGAAGCCCTCCTCGAAGGAGTGCGCGCAGGAAACTCGGCTGCGCCCCTGCCGCTTCTCCAGTACGTCGATGACCCGCGCGTGCAGCCAGCTCTGCTGGATGCCGCTCGCCAGGCACAGAACGGTTTGGCAGCGAATTTTCTTCAAGTTGTCGGAATGGTCGGAGGTGAAGGCGCCGAGGAGTTCCTCAGGTCACGTGTCATCGAGCTCATGGCCGACTCGCAAACCTGGGAGGACGACAACTTCTTCAATCGGCGAGCTGGAGATCTGGCGACCGCGGCCAAGGGCCTCTTGGAGCTGAATCGTGAGGCTGAACTCGCCGCCGATGCGTTTTCTCGGCTCTTCCGGCATCCGTGCGGATTCAACCGCAGATCAGCAATTGGGAACGCGAACGACTGCTTCAACCCACGCATCCACACCCACGCGATGCGAAAGCTTCGAGACAGCCTTCTCGAATTGCTACGCGCTGACGAAGACGTCTTCGTCAGCGCTATCCCCTCGCTCATCGAACTGGATGCCAAAGAAGCCCGAACACGTTGTCAGGGCATCCTGGAGCGCAGCGCCCCTGCGCGGCAGTCGTCGACCGTGAATCTGCTCCTTCAGTCATCTCGTGTGCTCGACGCGATTCCAATGATTGTGGCTTGGTTGAAGAAGCAAACCGATGTTCGAACCGCGCTCGGCTATTCGCTCCAACTTCGAGAGTCGCTGCCGCCAGAATTCATTGAGGCATTGGCGACCAAGGCGCTGGCCGACGAATCGCCGTCGCTGCGACTCAATGGAATCGGAGCGCTGAGGTATCTGGAAGCCGAGCGCGCGGCCGCCATTTCTCGTCGAGCAATCGAAGATGAGCCCGATCCCGCTCTCAAGCGCGAGCTCGAGAAGGTGCTGGTTTCCGGCCCGAACGCCTAAGCATGGCGAGGCCGCAGGGGCGCGTTACACTCCACCCACTTCTTCGCGAGGTCTCTTCATGAGCAACAACGTCCACACCTTCTCCATGAAGCGCATCGACGGCAAAGACACCAGCCTCGGCGACTACCGCGGCAAGGTCCTGCTCGTGGTGAACGTCGCCTCGAAGTGCGGCCTCACTCCCCAGTACGAAGCGCTCGAGAAGCTCTACGAAGCCAAGCGCGAGCGGGGCCTCGAGGTGCTCGGCTTTCCCGCCAACGACTTCGAGGGCCAGGAGCCGGGCACCGACGCCGAGATCGCCAGCTTCTGCTCCACGAAGTACGACGTGAAGTTCCCGCTGTTCTCCAAGATCAGCGTGGTCGGCGCGAACAAGCACCCGCTCTACCAGCACCTCACCACCGAAAAGCGCGAGGCCACCGGCGAAGGGCCCATGCGCAAGAACCTCGCGGGCTACGGCATCGCCACCAGCGCCCCGGGCGAGGTGCTGTGGAACTTCGAGAAGTTCCTCGTCGACCGCCAGGGCAAGGTGATCAACCGCTTCGCGCCGGATGTCACGCCCGACGACCCGCGGCTCACCTCGGCCATCGAGAGCGCGCTCGCGGCGAAGTAGGCGTCGCCCCGAGCTGGCCGTGACGTGCCTCTCGATTTGCAAGCGTCGCGGTCGCCACGCACCCCGCAGGGATGCGATTGTTCGGACCCGTCGCACCCCATCCGTGACCTCCGCGGGCTCGCTCGAGGCGCCATGATCCCGAATCCACATCAGCCACCCATCCCCGCTGACCTCGAGGAACCGAGCTTCAATCGGCGGCCGTTCGTCCTCGCAGCGGTCGCTTCGGGGTTGGCGAGCGCCTACTGGGGCGTGCTGACGCTGCTCATCGTCCTCGGCGCAGGCGCCGGGAACATGTCTCCGCTGAATGTCGTTCTCCCCATCCTGCTGATCTTCCTCTACGCCCAGCGCGCGATGCGGGTCTTCAACGGCGATCGCTCCGCAGCGAGCCGGCTCATCGGGCTTCACCTGATCGGTGGGCTCATGACGGTGATGCGACTGGCCGCGGGAGGATTCCTCGTCCTCTACGTCATCAAGCTCGTCATTCACATCTTCGGCGCGCTGACGGCGTACTCCGCATCGAGGGCGCAGTAGCTCGAAGACGGGCCTCCGTGTTGGAAGCGCACGCCACCGCCGCGCGCGCCTTGACTCGTCTTCACGGAGCGGCCGAATCTGGTCCTCCGCTCCAGGAGCGTCATGTCTCGGATTGGCCCTGCCACTGGCTCCGTCCCGCGCTCTTCCGCGCCGACCCCGCCCGCCACCCAGGTGCCTGCGAGCGCGGGTCCGAAGGCCGCGGTCGCTGCCAAGCCAGCCGATGACTTCGTCGGCCCGGCGTCGACGGCATCGGCAGCGGCTGCGATTGGCGCGTCGGACCCCACCTCGCCGGCCGCGGTCGCCGACCGCTTCTACGACGCGCTCGCCAACCATGACACGGCGACGGCAGGTGAGCAGTACGCGCCCAACGCCACCTTCCAGGACCCCATCTTCGATCTCACGAGCGGCGCCGACGCGGCCAAGATGTGGAGCGGTCTCTTCAACACCGCACATCTCCAAAAGATGACGCACGACGCGCCGGTGGTGAATGGCAACGAAGTCACCGTCGCCTGGCACGCGGACTACACCGTGAATGGCAACAAGGTGCACAACGACGCGGTGGCTCACATGACCGTCGTCGATGGGAAGATCGTCAGCCACCAGGACACCTGGGACTGGAAGAAGTGGGCCACCCAGGCGCTCGCACCCGCGCCGGGCTGGCTGCTCTCGCTCGGCAAGCCGGTGCTGAACGCGGTCATTCGCGCCCAGACGATGTAGCCGGCGTTCGTCGATTTCTGCCTCCACCTCGCCGCGGTGTATACCCTCCCTCCCTCGGAGGCCGGATGCGCCGCCAGATTCTCATTTGCACGGCGCTGCTCGTCGCCTGCTCCAAGCAATCGCCGCCGCCGCCCGCGCCGACGCCCACGCCGACGCCTGTCGATCCCGTCACGCTCGTGGACACGCGCCTCGGCAGCGGCGGCTTCGCCTACGGCGCGGGCAACTGCTTCCCGGGCGCCGCGGTGCCCAACGGCATGGTGAACGTCGGTCCGGATACGACCGGCAAGTACGGCGACCTCTTCTTCATCCACTACGACGGCTACTGGGACGGCGACGACACCATCCAGGGCTTCTCGCACCTCCACCTCTCGGGCACCGGCGCGAGCGACTTCGCGGTCCTCTCGGTGATGCCGCTCGTGGGCTTCGACTCCACCAAGCTCACCGTCGCCGACAACGCGACGAAGTTCGACAAGTCCACCGAGGTCGCCAAGCCGGGCGACTACGAGGTCACGCTCGCCAACGGCATCAAGGCCGAGCTCTCCGCCACCGCGCACGTCGCGAGCCACCGCTACACATTCCCAGCGGGCACCGCCTCGCCCGCCCTGCTCTTCGACCTCACCCACGCCATCCGGGCCACGGTCACGACGGCCGAAGCGCACCTCGACGCGACGAAGAATCGGATCCAGGGCTCGCTGACGACCACCGGCGGCATGTCGGGCGGCTTCACGCTCTACTTCGCCATCCAGCTCGACCGCGCCTGGACGCACGCCACCGTGTGGAACACCGCGACGCCGCCCGCCTCGGGGGCCGACATCACCGGCGCCGGCTCGAGCTTCGCGCTCGA
The DNA here is from genome assembly GCA_018266075.1 of Deltaproteobacteria bacterium. Lineage (GTDB taxonomy): Bacteria > Myxococcota > Myxococcia > Myxococcales > SZAS-1 > SZAS-1. Next base: position 11,265 of record JAFEBB010000085.1, read on the forward strand.
GCTCGACGGCACGAACACCACGCCGGTTCAGATGGCCGTGGGGCTCTCGTTCGTCTCCGCCACGGGCGCGCTCGCGAACCTGACCACCGAGCAATCGACGCTCAACCTCGACGGCGTCCGGAGGGATGCGTCCACGCTCTGGCACGCGCGGCTCGCGATGCTCACGCCCACCGGCGGCTCCGACGCCGACACCCAGCTGCTCTACTCGGCGCTGCACCACCTGTTCGTGATGCCGTCGATGACCTCGGACGCCGATGGCTCGTACGTGTACGAAGGCCACACCGGTCAGGCGAGCGGCTTCAACGTGCTCAGCTCGCTGTCGCTCTGGGACACGTACCGCACCGCGAATCCGCTCTACGACCTGCTCGCGCCCGATCGCGCGAGCGACATCGTGCAGAGCCTGGACGCGATGCAGAAGATCAATGGCGCGTTCCCCAAGTGGCCGCTCGCGACGTCGGACAGCGGCACCATGGATGGCTCCAGCGCCGACGTGGTCATCACCGACGCGGTTCTCAAGAACGTGCCGAACCTCGATGCGGAGTCGCTCTATCAGCGGCTGCGTGCGGCTGCGCTCGACACCACCCCGCCTGCAGGTGGACGCGGCGGTCGGAGCACGGACTTCGACGACTACAATGAGCTGGGCTACGTGACCGCCGACGGCGGGGGCGATGGCTCCGTCTCGCTCACGCTCGAGTACGCACAAGAAGACTTCGCACTGTCGAACCTCGCCAGCTGGCTCAGCCACAGCGACGATCAGGCCGCTCTGCTCGAGCGTTCGCACGGCTACCGCAAGCTCTACGATCCGGATGGCGGCTTCCTGCGCGCGCGTCGCGCGGATGGCTCGCTCGCGCCCGAGGACTTCGTTCCCACGGCGTGGGTGGACTACGTCGAGGCCGACGCGTACCAGAGCCTCTGGGGTGCGCCGCACGACGCAGCGGGGACCGCGCAGCTCCTCGGCGGCAACGACGCGGCCATCGCCGCGCTGCAGGACTTCTTCACGCAGGCCAAGACCGAGAACGATCAGATCGTCGCGCACCTCGCGAGCGACCCCACCGACGTGCTCACGGCAAACATGCCGCGCAACCACTTCTGGGCGGGCAACGAGCCCGACATCCACACGCCGTACTTGTTCGCGCTGCTCGGCCGACCGGACCTCACGCAGCAGTGGGTCGCGTGGGTGCGAAGCGCCTTCTACAACTCGACGTCGTCCGGGCTCCCGGGCAACGACGACGGCGGCACGCTCAGCGCCTGGTTCGTGTGGAGCGCGATGGGCTTCTATCCGCTCGCGGGAAGCGACTCGTACATCGTGGGCACGCCGCTCTTCCCCAAGCTCGTGATCCAGCTTCCGGGCGGCACGTTCACCGTCGAGGCGAACAACGTGAGCGCGACCAACATCTACGTGCAGAGCGCCACACTGAACGGCGAGCCGCTGCTGTCGCCCGTGTTCCGCCACCACGACATCCAGGTGGGCGGCGTGCTGCACCTGGAGATGGGCCCAACCCCCTCGATCTGGGGGCGGTGAGGCGCCCCTGGCGCCCGGCCAGGCGTCCCTCCCTTCGCAGCCCCGCTCCAGATTGCGCCCCTCGCGACATGCGGATATATGCATGTCGTCATGGCTGCCACGGCCCCCCTCGACGTCCGCTCCCTCACCCGGCTGTTCAAGGCCCTGGGCGACGAGACCCGCATGCGCATCATCGCCCTGCTCTCGCACGGCGAGCTCTGCGTGTGTCATGTCGAGGAGGCGCTCGGGCTGAGCCAGCCCAACGCCTCGCGCGCCCTGGGCATCCTCTTCGCCGCCGGAATCGTCGAGCGACGGCGCGACGGCTCCTGGGTCTACTTCAAGCTCGCCAAGCAGCCCGACGACCTCTGCGAGAAGCAGCTTCGCGACCTCGTGCGAGGCTTCGCCAAGCGCGACGTGCTCCGCCGAGACGTCGAGCGCCTCCTCCAGGTGCGCGGCCCCGGCGCCTGCTCCTGACCCTCCTCCACGCCACAACCCCCGAGGTTCTCCGTGCTCAAGGTCCAGGTCTTCGATCCCCCGATGTGCTGCTCCACCGGCATCTGCGGTCCGAGCGTGGACCCCAAGCTCGTTCGCTTCGCCGCCGACCTCGACTGGCTCAAGACCCAGGGGCTGGCGGTCGAGCGCTTCAACCTCTCGCAGGAGCCTGCGGCGTTCGCGGGTGACGCGGCGGTGAAGGGCGCGCTGAAGAGCAAGGGCGAGGCCGGGCTCCCGCTGGTGAAGGTGAACGGCAAGGTCAAGAGCAGCGGCGTCTATCCCTCGCGCGAGGAGCTCGCGGCCTGGGCGGGCGTCGCCGCGCCGGCACCGAGCCTCTTCACCGAGGCCGTGGAGGAGCTGGTGGGCATCGCCGCGGCCGTCGCGTCGAGCTGCGAGCCCTGCTTCAAGCTCCACTACGACCGGGCGCGCAAGCTCGGCGTCTCCCGCGAGGACATGCTGCGCGCGGTGACCACCGCCGAGCGCATCCGGGAGACTCCGGCGAAGGCGGTGGTCGAGGTCGCCGACCGCTACCTGCGGCGGGAGGGAGCCGGGGCGCGGTCGTCCAAGCTCGAGGTCCTGGCCGACGACGAGGCCGGCGCGTGCTGCCCGCCCTCGGGCAAGGGCAAGGCGTCCTCGAAGAAGAACAAGAAGTCCGGCTGCTGCTGAGTGAACGGGGTGCCCGTGGCCATGCTGCTCGAGAAGCCGACGCGCATCCTCTTCTTCACCGGCAAGGGCGGTGTGGGCAAGACGTCCGCGGCGTGCGCGACGGCCATCGCCCTCGCGGACGCGGGGAAGCGCGTGCTGCTCGTCAGCACCGACCCGGCCTCCAACCTCGACGAGGTCCTGGGGGTGAAGCTGGCCTCGGCGCCCAAAGCCGTGAAGGCGGTGCCCCGGCTCTCCGCGCTGAACATCGACCCCGAGCAGGCAGCCCGCGACTACCGCGAGCGGGTGGTCGGCCCGTATCGGAAGCTGCTCCCCACCGCGGCCATCGCCAGCATGGAGGAGCAGCTCTCGGGGGCCTGCACCGTCGAGATCGCCGCCTTCGACGAGTTCTCGAAGCTGCTCGGCGACCCGGCCGCCACCTCCGGCTTCGACCACGTCATCTTCGACACCGCGCCCACAGGCCACACCCTGCGCTTGCTCGAGCTGCCCGCCGCCTGGACGAACTTCATCGACACCAACGTGGGCGGGACGTCCTGCCTCGGGCCGCTCGCCGGCCTCGAGGACCAGAAGGCGCTCTACGCCCGCTCCAACGAAGCCCTGCGCGATCCCCGGCAGACCACGCTGGTCCTGGTGGCGCGGCCCGAGGCCTCGTCCCTCGCCGAAGCCGAGCGGACCCGGGGCGAGCTCGAGCTGCTCGGCGTGTCGAACGTGCGGCTCATCCTCAACGGCGTCTTCCACGCCAGCGACCCGGGCGACGCCACGGCGGTGGCCATGGAGGCGCGCGGTCGGGAGGCGCTCGACGCGATGCCCAAGGGCCTTCGCCAGCTCCGGCGCATCGAGGTGCCGCTGCTCCCCTTCGGGCTCGTCGGCGTCGGGGCGCTCCGCAAGCTGGGCACCTCGGACGTCGAGGGCGACCACGTGGCCCGCCGGCGCACGACGCGCGAGCTCCCTGGCGAGAGCCTGGACGACCTCGTCGACGCGCTCGCCGAGCAGCGCCGCGGCGTGATCATGACCATGGGCAAGGGCGGCGTGGGCAAGACGACCGTCGCCGCGTGCATCGCGGGCGCGCTCTCCCGGCGCGGCTTGCCGGTCACGCTCACCACCACCGATCCCGCAGCGCACGTCGAGCAAGCGGTGCGTGAGCTCGGTGCGCGCGCCGCCAAGCTGCGGGTGACGCGCATCGACCCGGCGCTCGAGACGCGCCGCTACACCGAGGAAGTGCTGGCCACCGCGGGCGTCGGCCTCGACGCCCAGGGCCGAGCGCTCCTCGAAGAAGACCTCCGCAGCCCGTGCACCGAGGAGATCGCGGTGTTTCGCGCCTTCGCCGAGACGGTGGCCCAGGGCGAGGATCGGTTCGTGGTGATCGACACCGCGCCCACCGGCCACACCCTGCTCCTGCTCGACGCGGCGGAGTCGTACCACCGCGAGGTCTTGCGCAAGCCCAGCGGAAGCCCCGAGGCCGTGCAGCGCCTCCTCCCTCGACTGCGCGACCCGAAGTTCACGCGCATCCTGCTCGTCACCCTGCCGGAGGCCACGCCGATCCACGAGGCCATGCAGCTCGAGCGCGACCTCGCGCGCGCGGACATCAAGCCCTTCGCCTGGCTGGTGAACCAGACCCTGACGCCGCTCCACCTGACCGATCCGCTGCTGCGGGCGCGACGCGACCACGAGGGCCGCTACCTGAGCGAGGTCGCCGCGCATGCCAAGCGCGTCGCATTGCTGGCCTGGGAGGGGAAGGCGTCGCGGACCTCCAAACGAGAGCCGAGAAGGGCGCACCCATGACGGTCGCCGAGGGAATGCGCCGAAAAGTGATCTTCGCGTGCGTCCACAATGCCGGGCGCTCGCAGATGGCCGCGGCGTTCTTCAACGCGCTCGCGGCACCGGCGAAGGCCCACGCCATCTCCGCTGGGACCCAGCCGGGCCCGCGCGTGCACCCCGAGGTCGTCGAGGCGATGAAGGAGCTGGGCGTCGACCTCTCGAGCGCAAAGCCGCAGTTGCTCACCCCCGAGCTGGCAGCCGACGCGCACCTGCTCGTCACCATGGGCTGCGGCGACGCTTGCCCGTACGTGCCCGGCCTCCAGCGCGATGACTGGCCGCTGCAGGACCCCAAGGGCCAGCCCGTGAGCCGCGTCCGCGAGATTCGAGATGAGATCAAGGCACGCGTGCAGGCGATGATCTCCGCGAAGGGCTGGGGGCGTTAGTCCGTCGAGCTCAGCGGAGGGCATCCCGTCGCGGTCGCCGTCGCTCGCTGCTCTGGCGAATCGCCCTCGCTCGCGACGATGATGGCGCATGCTCCGCACGCTGCCGCTCGTCGTCACCTTCGCCGCGCTCTTGGTCGTCAGCGGCTGCCACAAGTCGACCACGCCACCGCCCTCGCCGCCCTCGCCTTCCGCGACGATCAACGGCTTCCACATCGACCTCGGCACCTCGCCGCCGAGCCTGAAGATCACCAGCGCCGACGGCCGCACGCTGCTCGACAGCTACACCTCGGGCACCGTGCCGTACCTGGCCTTCGCCTCGCGCGTCTCCAGCGCGCGCTACGACGAGGACTTCGGCGCCTTCAACATCACGGAGACGCCGCAAGCCTGGAGCGCGGGCGACGCGCTCGTGGTGACCGAGTCGAGCAGCACGAAGATGGCGTTCACCGTGAACGCCAGCGGCTCGGCGCTCCTCAACGGCACCATCGAAGCCGCAGGCGACGGAACGCTGAAGCTCTCGCTCACGGCCGTCGGGCAGAACGACCGCGTGAGCCTCGCCATGAAGTGCGCCGACGACGACCACTTCCTCGGCTTCGGCGCCCAGACCGACGCCGCCGATCACCACGGCCACACCGTTCCCATCTGGGTCAGCGAGCAAGGCATCGGCAAGTCCAGCTCCGACGACCCGCCCAACGACTGGCAGATCGAAGGCGCGCGTCACTCCACGTACTGGTCGTTGCCGTACTACGTCTCGTCGCGCGGCTACGGTCTGCTGCTCCAATCTTCGCGGCGCTCCATCTTCGAGCTCTGCTCCAAGCAGTCCGACGCCTTCCGCATCGAGGCCTGGGACCCGAACGTGGAGCTGCTCCTCTTCGACGGTCCGGATGTCGCCAGCGTGGTCACGCGTGCCACGAACGTTATGGGTCGCCAGCCCGCGGCCACACCGCTCGAGCTCGCGCCGTGGAACGACGGCATCTTCGGCTCGGCCAACGTGCGCCGCATCGCGGCCGAGCTGCGCGACGGCGGCATCCCTTCGTCCGTGATCTGGACCGAGGACTTCCGCGGCGGCATCGCCAATGGCACGTCGTACCGCATCTCCGACGAGTGGGACGTCGACCGCACGCTCTACCCCGACGCCGAACAGGTCGCGTCGGACTTGCACGCGCAGGGCTTCCGCTGGCTCGCGTACTTCAACACCTTCCTCGCGCAGGGCTCGCGCGTGTACGACGCCGCCACCGACGCGGGCGTCTTCGTCGAAGACGGCCACGGCAAGCCGTACCTCTTCGAAGGCGCCACCTTCGTGCAGACGGGCTTGCTCGATCTCTCCTCGCAAGCCGGCCGCGACTTCATGTCCAGCTACCTGAACCAGGCGCTCGACATCGGCTTCGACGGCTGGATGGCCGACTACGCCGAGTGGCTCCCGGCCAACGCGCAGCTCGCCGACGGCTCCGATCCCGAAGCCGCGCACAACCTGTACCCGATTGCCTGGCAGACGCTGAATCATCAGGTCATCTCCGCGCGCACCGACGGCGCGCCGCGCACGTTCTTCGTTCGCTCGGGCTACATCGGCTCGAACCCGCTCGTGCCCGCGGTCTGGGGCGGCGACCAGCGCACCGACTTCGAGCCCGACGATGGACTGCCCACGGTCGTGCCGATTGGACTCTCGCTCGGGCTCTCCGGCATTGGCACCTACGGCAGCGACATCGCCGGCTACCAATCGGCCACGAATCCCACGTCGACGAAGGAGCTCTTCTTCCGCTGGACCGAAGTCGGCGCGCTCTCGCCGCTGATGCGCACCCACCACGGCACCGAGCCGACGGCGGAGTGGTCGTTCGAGTCCGACGCGGAGACGTTCGCGCACTACAAGCGGTACGCGCAGCTGCACATCAAGCTCTACCCGTACCTGCAAGCGCTCTCGAATCAGGCCGCGGCCACGGGCGTTCCCATCATGCGGCAGCTCGCGTTCTCCGAGAGCACCGCCGCCGAGGACTGGACCACGTACGACGAGTACCTGCTCGGACCGCAGCTGCTCGTCGCACCGGTGATGACGCAAGGCGCGACCTCGCGGAACGTGTTCTTCCCCAGTGGCACGTGGATTCCGCTGCTGGGTGGGGCGCCGGTCACGGGGGGCTCGAGCAGCAGCGTCGACGCCCCGATGAGCGAGATTCCCGCGTTCGCGCGCGCAGGCACCATTCTCCCGATGCTGCCGGATTCGGTGCAGACACTCGTCCCGGCCGATCCCACCATCGTCACGCTCGACCAGGTGAAGACGCAGCGCGAGCTGTGGATCTATCTCGGCGCCTCGGGCAGCGCGCAGGAAGCAGACGGCACCACCTACAACCTCTTCTGGAGCCCTCAAGGCACGCCCGACCAGGTGACTTCGAATGGGCAAGTGCTGCGCACGTGCTCGAGCCCGACCGACGACGGCCCCTGCGCCACGATCAACGTCGATTCGCGCACCGCGACGATCAAGCAGTTCACGTCGCCGCTGGTGATTCAGGCTGGAGGCGCGTCACTCGCCTCAGTCACCGTGCAAGGCACGCGCACTCGGCTCGACGCCGTGGTGCATTGGTAGTCACGGCGCGACGTGGATCACATCAACCGGGAACGTCGCCGGCTTGCGCGCGTGCACCTTCTGCTCGAACGCGTAGCCCAGTGAGATCAACTTCGGCTCGCTCCACTTGCCTGCGAAGAACGAGAGCCCCACGGGCAGCCCGTGCACGTAGCCCGCGGGCACGCTGAGGTCGGGATATCCCGCGACGGCCGCAGGCGTCGGCGAGCTGCCGGACACGAAGTCGCCCCCGATGTAATCGATGAGCGTGGGCACACCGACCGTGGGCGCGATGAGCGCGTCGAGCTTGTCCTTCGCGAGCGCGGCGTCGATGCCTTCGGGCCCGGCGAGCTTCTGGATCTTCGCCGCGAGCGCCACGTACGCCGCCTCCGTCAGCGGTCCCTTCGCCTGCGCCTTCTCCATCAAGTCCTGGCCGAACCAGCTCATCTCCTTCGCGGACTCGCGCTGATTGAACGCGATCACGTCGGCCATGGTCTTCACGGGCACGCCGGTGCGCGTCGCGAGGTACGCGTTGAGATCGGCCTTGAAGTCGTAGAGCAGGCCCTGGAGCTCGTCGTCGCCGTACTCGCCCAGGTGCGGCAGCTCGACGTCGATCACCGTCGCGCCCGCGGCCTTCATCGCCGCGACCGCATCGTCGAGCACCTTGTCCACCGCAGGATCGAAGCCCGCGAGCTTGCGCACCACGCCGATGCGAGCGCCCTTGAGCGCGTTCGCGTCGAGGAACCTCGAGTAGTCGGTCGCGTGCGCGCCCGCCTCAGCCGTCGCAGGATCCTTCGCATCTGGCCCAGCGATGACCGTGAGCAGCTTCGCCGCGTGCGCCACGTCGACCGCAATCGGACCCGCAGTGTCCTGACGATGCGAGATGGGCACGATGCCCGCGCGACTCACGAGCCCGACCGTCGGCTTGAGGCCCACCACGCCGTTGAACGCCGCGGGACAGACGATGCTCCCGTCGGTCTCGGTTCCAATCGCCATCGCCACGTAGCCCGCTGCCACCGCGACACCGGAGCCCGAGCTCGAGCCACACGGGTTGCGCGCCGTCGCGTACGGGTTGCGGGTCTGGCCGCCGCGCCCGCTCCAGCCGCTCGTGCTGTGCGACGAGCGAAGGTTCGCCCACTCGGACAAGTTCGTCTTGCCCACGAGCACCATGCCGGCCGCGCGCAGCTTGGCGACGACGGTGCTGTCCGCCTTCGCCGGCGCGCCCACGAGCGCCAGCGAGCCAGCCGAGGTCTGCATCTTGTCGCCGGTGTCGAGGTTGTCCTTCACCACGATGGGCTCGCCGTAGAGCGGCGCATTCGCAGGTGCGAGCTTCGCGTCGAGCGCGTCGGCGATGGAGAGCGCGTCCGGGTTCACCTCGATCATCGCGTGCAGCGACGGGCCCTTCGCGTCGAGCTGGGAAATCTTGTCGAGCGACGCTTGCGTCTTCGCGTGGGCCTTCCCGGGCGTGGCGGCGAGAAGAGAAACGAGGACGGTGGTGAGCATGCGGATTGTCTAGCACGACGCCCCGTTACCCAGCGCACCGTGGGGGTTCACTTCGAAGGTGCAGCCTTCACCACCACATCGAACTTGATCATCACCAGATCCGCCGTCTTGAGCATGCCCATCATCAACACGGGAGGCTCGACGTTGAAGTCGGTCATCTTCAGGACCTTGCTGCCCGTGAGCCGAAGCGCGTCGCCTTGCAGCTTGCCTTCGGCGTCGATGACCTCGGCCTGCTCGACGCCTGCGATGCGCAGCTTCCCTGTGAGCTTCAGCGGGAATGACACATCTGGCTTGAGCTGACCTTCAATCTTCGAAATCTCGAATGTGATGTTCGGATTCTCCTTGGCGCGGACCGCGTTCTGCAGATTCTGGTCGAGCTTCTCTTCGCCCGAGCGCAGCTGCTTCACGGCCACGGTGAGCGTCGCGCCGCGAATCTGGCCCTTGCTGAGCAACTCGGGAACCGAACCGCTCGCGCCTTGCGCGGCATCCAGCGCGATGTCGAAGGACGTCGCCTGCGTCTTGTAGGGATGCAGCGTCGAATCGCCGTCGAGCTCGATGCGGCCACTCGTCGTCGTGGGTGCCGCGCCGACGGTGCTTGCCCAGAGCAGCCCGAGCAGCGCTGCAGTCCGTGTCGTCTTCGTCATGGCGCTCATGGTGTCGTCCTTACTTCTGGGCTTCGCGCGTGACAGGCGTGCGATTCGCGCGTGAAACAATTTCGTTACGGAATTGGCCGAGCACTTCGACGACGGCCTTCTCGAGTGTGGGCTTGCCCACCACCGGCGGCGGCGCCTGACGCGGCTTGAGGCGCAGCAGGTAGTCGATGACCAGTCCCTGGGGCTCGGCGTGCACCTTCCAGGTGCCTCGATAGAGCTGGAAGTCCTGGTGCGACTCTTCGTCGAAGACCAGCTCGTCCGGCGCGTCCTCGCTCACGCGAAGGAGCAGGTGCTCCGTGCGCGAGAAGATGAGCAGCTTGCCCACCAGCTTCTGACGCACCCAGGTATCCGGTCCGTCGCGCTTCACCACCTGGCTCTCGCGCACCGACGACATGAAGCCCGCGATGTGGTCGTAGTCGGTGAGCACCTGCCAGGCCACGTCGCGCTGCACCGGCTGCGGGAGCTCAATCTGCGCCGTGACCACGTACGTGTCCCCCACCTGCTCGACGGAGACCTTCGGCGCGTCGTTCGTGTTCGTCGCCACGTGCGCGCCGAGGGTCAGCGTCGCCAGGAGGAGGAAGCCGTTCATTGCAGCCTCGCGTCAGAACTGGGCCTGGAACATCATCCGCGCCTCGGCCACGTTCTGGTAGTTCACGATGCCACCGTTCTTGCCTGCGACCGCGGACTGATCGGGCAGCTCGGTGCCCACGTACGCGCCCACGCCCTTCTCGACGAAGACCGGCGCATGGAGAATCTGCGGCGCGTCGGCGGTGAGCTGCAGGTTCCGTCCGCGGATGTGCCAGGTGAGGCTGGGCGTGATCTCCTGGATGGGATCGCCGTCGGAGATCGAGGTGCCGTTCGCGCGGAACTGCTTGTCGGGGAAGAGCGCGGCGTAGCGAACGGCGAGCTCGAAGGGACCGCGGGAGACGCCCACGATCGCGCGTCCACCCGCGAGGTGCACGACGCCGTTGGGGTTGGTGAAGCCTGCCCAGTCGCCCTGCACTTCACCGGTCATTGCATAGTTCCAGCCGATGGGCGCACGAACGACGGCGTCGGCGCCGACCTGCCACCACTCACCCGGCTTCACCGGCGCGCCGCCGATGTACGGGTTCCAGTTCGAGTCGAGCAGGAGCGACTTGTCGGTGAGCTTCACGTTGAGCACCGAGCTGTGACCGACGATGGAGTCGTGCGTGTAGAGGCCGTTCACAAAGATGCCAGCGCGCACGCGATCCGGGCGCTCGAGGTCATCGGCGTCGAGGTGCAGCGGGTCCGGACCATCGACGTTGCCGATGCCGGCGCGCGCAGCCACGAGCGGGAAGCCGAGGTTCTGGGGGAGGTAGTGGTTGGGCGGCACGTCGCGACCGCCACCGGTGTACACGCCGAGGATGCCGGTGAAGAGGCCAGGCTGGGTGATGACCGCTGCGCCGAGGTCGCGCCCCACCTTGAAGCCGAGGTACTCGACAGAGCGATCATCGAACGGCACCTCGCCGGAGTACTCGAGGCCTTCGCGTCCGTACGCGACCTTCTGCTGGCCCACGCGAACGTAGGTGTGGGAGCCCCGGTGCAGCGGCACGTCGACGTTGAAGTCGAGCAGGCCGAGCGCGATGCCGGTCTGGCTCACCACCGTGTCCTCCGAGCCCATGCCGAGCTCGAGGTGAAATCGATAATCCTGATACCCGCCCGACATGCGAAAGCGCGCCTCCTTCATGAACAGGTAGAGCCGCACGTCATTGCGATACGGGTCGGAGACCTTCTCGCCGTTGCCCAGCGCCTGGATCATCGCGCCCAGCGCGAGGTTGGCATCGTCGGTCTTGTACACATCGACGTCTGCCTTGGCCTGCGTTGCGACCACCATCACCAGCGCCGCGAGAACTGAAGAAACACCTCTCCTGTACGACATGGCTTGCCTCCCGTCGCTGCATCGCCGGTTCAGGGCCGGCCTATCGATTTGCGCGAACGTGGGCGGCTGGTGCAGGCGTGGTGCCAGGCGTCTTCCTGGCGACGAAGCGCAGGTCGAGACGCAGAGGCTGCGCGCGAAGCCCGCGCCTTCACCTTCCGCGCAAGCGCTGCGCGTGCGTGAGAAGCCTGGAGATACCGGGGCTTGCTGGGACGACACCCGGATGTCGCGACCGGATTCGCCCGAATTCCGTCGCAACCCTGTTACGCTGCCGGCGATGCAGGCGCGACTGCTCGAGGGCCTTCGGCAGATTCGCGAGGTCGATTGGAGCGCTGCGGCAAGGGACGCCACGCGGCTTCTGGAGCTCGTCGCGGCGGCGACGGGCAGCGCGCGCGTCACCCTCTGCCACGCGCCGCAATCAGGCCTCGCGCCGGTCGTCGTGGCGCATCCGACAGCGTCGACATCGGCGGCGCTGGCGCGCCTGGAGCTCAAAGCCGCCTCGACGCGCGAGCAGGCCTCGCTCGTGTTCGAGCGTGAAGGCAGCTTCACCCGGGAGGACGCCGAGGCCGCAGAGCTCGTGGGACACGCCGCGCTCCTTCGCCTGGCGCAGCTTCAGGCGGAAGACCGCGCCGCGCGCAGCGCACGCGAGCTCGACCTGCTCCGCTCCGTGACCATCGCGGGTGCGGAGGTCATGCGCTTCTCCGAGGTCGCGGATCGCGTGGCCAAGGCGCTGGTCCTGGCCTTTCGCGGCTTGCACGTGCTCATCCACATGCTGGCGGACGACCACCTCGAGCTCGTCGCGCGGCGCCTGGAGCAGGGCGACGACGGCCTTCCCTCCGCGCCCGAGTGGTCGCGGCGAATGGCCTTGAGCGCGACCTTCCTCCAAACGCTCGCGGTGCACGAACGGAAGATCGTGTCGAAGGCGGTCTCTGAGCTTCCCGAGCGCACGCGTGCACACCTCGAGCCGCTGGGCGTGCGACGAATGGTGGTCGCGCCGCTGATGTCGGAGCAACGCGTGGTGGGCACGCTCACCATCGCCTATCGCACCGACTCGCCTCAGCACGAGGCGGAGCAGCAGCTCGTGGACACGGCGTCGAGGCAGCTCGGCGTGGCCATGGCGCAGCTGGCGCTGCTCGAGAAGGAACGACGACTGGTGAGCGAGCTCGCGGTGATCAACGAGCTGGGTGCCCTCGTGGCCCAGCAACACGAGCTCGCCGCGGTGCTCTCCACCGCCGTGCACCACCTCGCGCGGCTCTGCGACGTGCCGGTGGTGCGCTTGCGGCTCGCCAACGCCGAACGGACCGAGCTGGTGAGCGTGGCCTGCACCGTCGCGTTGCATCCGGAGATCAGCGTCCGGATCGACGGAGATTCGGCGGCCAGCCTCGCCTTCCGCGAGCAGAGGCACGTGATCATCGATGACGCGCGGACCGATCCGCGCACGTTCCGGACCATGGCCGAGAAGGTTGGTGCGTACTCGGCGCTGGCGGTGCCGCTCATCGCCCGGGGCGAGTCCATTGGCGCGATGGTGCTGGTCGAGAACCGACGACCGCGCAAGTTCACGACCGAAGAGGTCTCGCGCGCCAACACGGTGGCGAACCTGCTCTCGCCCATGATCCTCAACGCCAAGATGTTCGACGACCTGCGCAAGAGCTACGACGCCCTGGGTCGCGCGCAGGCCGAGCTCGTCGAGCAAGAGCGGCTCGCGGCGCTGGGACAGCTCTCGGCGGTCATCGCGCACGAGGTGCGCAATCCGCTGGGCGTCATCTACAACTCGCTGGGTGAGCTGCGGCGCATCACGCCACCCACCAACGACGCCAACCAGGTGCTCGACATCGTGGCCGAGGAGGCCGCGCGGCTGAACCGCATCGTGGTGGACCTGCTCGACTTCGTGAAGCCCTACGCGCCGCACCCACGGCCCGCGCGCGTGGGCGACGTGCTGCACGCCGCGATCGACTCCGCGAAGCGCGCGACCTCGAGCCTGCAGGTCACGGTGCGCGCGGAGATCGACTCGCCGCAAGAAGAGATCCTCGTCGACGGCACGATGCTGGGGCAGGCGCTCATCAACCTGGTGGTGAACGCGATTCAGGCGAGCCCGCGAGACGGCGTGGTCACCCTGCGCGCGCGGCGCAAGGGCCCGACGCTCTGCTGCGAGGTGCTCGACGACGGCCCCGGCGTCGATGCGGCCAACGCCAAGCGCATCTTCGAGCCGTTCTTCACCACCAAGGCCACCGGCACCGGACTCGGGCTCGCGGTGGTGGGACGAATCACCGATGCGCTGGGTGGACGGATCGAGCTCTCGCGATCGATGTCGGGTGGCGCGGCGTTTACGTTGATGATTCCGGTGAGCGTTGAGGAAGAGTGCGCCACGTCGGCGGACGTGAGCGTCTCGTCGAAATGAGCGCGAAGACGTTCTCGCTCGAGGAAGCGCGCGAGCTCAAGCTCGACCAACTCGAGCGCGACCCAGGAATCGACAGATGCCGATGGTGCAGGCACCTCGTCTTCGAACTCCAACTGCCGCCCGGGGCGCTCAATCTCGATCCGTCTCCGGGAGAGCGCGCACCGAGTCCAATGCGAGCCGTCGTGGCGCTGCGGAGACTTGGCGTCGAGCATGGCGTCGCGTTCTCGTGGGTGACGCACCAGGTCTGGTGCCGGGATCGGGGCCATCCACCATGCCCCAAGTGCGGTGCCGAGCTTGCGTCCCCGCGCGCGAAGCAATGTCTCGCGTGCAAGGCCGATTGGCACTCGGAGGCGAAGTAGCAGCCATGGGCCTCGAAATCGTCGAGCTCGTCATCCACTTCGAAGAAGAATTCGGCGTCGAGCTCCCCGACAGCGAAGCCGGAAACCTCACCACGCCTGGCAAGTTCGTGGACTACATCGTCGCGAAGAAGCCGTCGCTGGTGCGAGCTGACGTCGCAGCGCGCGTGAAGACGATCATCATCACGCAGCTCGGCCTCGACGGACGCGACTACTCCGAAGACGCCGAGCTCATTCGCGACCTCGGCGCAGGATGATCAGGTCGGTGACACGACCTTGAACCCGCTCAGCTCGTAGATGACCGACTGCTCCGGTCGCTCGAGGTCATGCATCACGGTCACGCGCTGACCAGGCACCACGCTCTTCGCCGTCGCGGGCACGTTGAGAAACATCTCGCCCTGCTGTCGGTGTCCGGCCTTGTCCTCGTATTCGTAGGCCACGCGGAACTTGCCCTTGAAGCTCGCCGCCTGCTCCTGCGCGGTGACCACGCCAGCCGTCACAAAGCCCTCGCGGACCAGGCGCCGCCTCTGGCGAGGGATGAGCACGAACATGCGGAAGAAGAGGTACATCACCCCGTTCCAGAACGCGCACGCGCACAGCACCGCCAGCGCCGTCACGATCGGCGGCCGCACGCCCTCGAGCTCCGCGCGGTCGAACGGACCCAACGTGAAGTCGCGCACCTCGACCGGGTGGTTCGGCTGCGCCGTGAGCACGCCGTAGTCGCCGGGCGACACCCCTTCCTCCTTGGTGTGCCACTCGTCGTTCGACCTCCAGCCGTACGTCACGTGGTACGTCGTCTTGCCCTTCACGAGGTAGGTGCGGTTCGAGACCACGCGGCCACTGACGTCGGTCGCGAACACGAGCCAGAGCAGCGTGAAGCCCGTGTAGGCCATGAGGCCCAACCCGATCCACGCGTGCGGCAAGATCATGAAGCCGAGCCCGGACCACCACGTCCCACCCAAGCCGGTGACGTTTCGCGGAGCTGGCGGAAGTTCGACCGTCGGCGATGGCTGCGAGGCAGCGAGCATCTCCCGAGCATACTCCGTATATTTTCAGGCATGCCCTCGCCTGCCCGCTCAGACCTGCTTGGGGCCCTCGAGCGCGACGACGCTGCGGCCCTCGGCCAGAGCCCGGAACACGTCGCGCGCGCCAAAGCCCTGCTCTCCAACGACGACCCTTCCGACGCGGCCGGACTGCCCGAAGCGCTGCTCGAGCTGGTCGTGTTTCACGCCGCCGAGAATCGACGCGCGGCGTTCCTCGCGCGCGCGTCCGTCGGTCCGAAGGTGCTCGCGCGGCTCGCCAAGAAGGAGCTCTATCGGCTGAAGAGCGAGGGCAAGGCGCTCGAGCTGCCGCGCGTCGACGGCGGACCGCAACCGAAAGAGAAGTCGGGCGAGGCGCTGGCGGCGTTCCTGTCGCCGGTCGACGTGCACGGACGCCGCACCTGCATCGCGCCCACCGAGGACGTGCGCCACGGGTTCGGTGCATTCCTCGTGGAGCTCTCGGATGTCGACGGCGTTCGACGCGTGGAGCTCGCGCCCATGCCGCGGCGCGAGTACCGCAAGTTCGCGCGAGAGCTCTCGCGTCCCGAGGGCGGCGACCCGCCGTGGATGGAGCTCAGCCTCGAGGAGCTGGGCGGCTACATCGCAGCGGCCGTCGATCTGAACGTCAAGCGCGGCACGATGGAGCAGCACATTCGAAACCTCGCGCGCGCCGTCCCAGGAGAAGCGAAGCCGGCGGCGAGCCGCACCTGGCCCGTGAAGGACGAGAACGTCGAGCGCGAGCTCTTGCACGCGGGCTCGAAGCTCTTCGCCGAGATCGAGCTCGCGGGCTGGATGCCGCCGAACGAAGCGCTCGCGTTGCTGGGGCAGCGCATCGACGAGGTCGCGACGTCTCGACTCGTCGTCGACGAAGCCCAGCGGCGTCAGCAGCTCGAGAACGCGCTCGATCGTACCGCCGCGGATCACTTCGACCGCGCCACGCGAGATCTCTGGGCAGAGCGGCTCTTCCGGCAAGCCGACTACTTCGATCACACCGGACGCCGTCCGCTCTGCGATCTCGCCTCGGCCACCGCGCGCGCGCTCGCCAGCGATCGACCCATTGCCGAGATTCCCTTCACGCGCGTGCTCTTCCAGAAGGCGCTGCTGGAGCAGACCGAAGCCGCGCTGGATCGACTCCCGCACGATGTGCGCGAGAAGCTCATGGCCGAGGAGCGCGCGGCGGCCGAGAAGGCGAAGCAGCAGCCGCAGGGCAGTGAGCCCTTGATCGTCCCTGGGCGATAGGTGTCGGAGTTGGAGGCCCGTCCCGAGGCGCAGCGCGCTCCTGAGCGATTGGGGAGCTGAGGTTGTGGGAGGCGCTTCCCAGCGCCGACACATCTTGAGAGTCGTCGGAGGCCAGGCAGTTCCTCCCACATCCACCACCCATTGCTGGAGCTTGGATGAGACGGGCGTCACAGGTGACGCCAACGAGCCGTGCTACGCTCGGCAACCGTGATCGACGCCCTCCGACCCCGCCTCACGCCGACCACGCGCTTCCGCGTCCGCAGCGACGGCACCGCAGGCGCCTGGGATCCCAAGACCGGCAATGCCCTCGAGGTCGCCACCGATGAAGCGCCGCTGCTCGCGCTCATCGACGGCAAGAGGACCTTGAGCGACATCGCCGAAGAGCACTCGAAAGCGCACGGCTTCGTGCCCTTTGCCGCGCTCCGCGACCTGCTCCGCGCCCTCGCCAAGCACGGCCTCCTCGACAACGACGAGAAGGAGCTCCAGGCCGCGGGCTTTACCGCCAAGCGCTCGCGGCTCGAGCGGCTCGCCGACGTGCTCGTGTTCGATGTGAAGATCCCCGCCGGCACCGTCATCGCGCTCGCGGGAACGGCGGTGCTCCTCGGGCTCGCGGCCTTCGGCTTCACGCAGGAGACCGCGCTCGTCACCGGCTGGGACACCCTGCTCTTCTTTGCCGGCATCGCCGCCGCGCTGACCGGACGCGGGTTCGTGCGCGCGGCCATGGTGGGCCTCGCCAAGGTCCAGCCCGAGGGCCTGCGCTTCTCGCTCTCGTTTGGCTTGCCGCACCTCGAGCCCGATGGAAAGGGCGTGGTGCTCCTCGATCAGAACGCGCGCGCCGCGGGACACATCGCCGCGCTCGTGGGATCAGCGCTGGTGGCCGTCGCGACCAGCTCGCATCCAGGACTCGCGGCAGGCGCCCTCGCGGTGTTCGTCGCCGATCTGATTCCCTTCGAGCCGACTTCGATGGGACGCGTGCTCGGCACCGTCTTCGGCACCGCCGATCTTCGCGACCATGCGCGCGCGTACTTGCAGAAGCGCATCCTGACGCGCGTCGTCTCCAGCCACTTCTTCCCGGGCGAAGGTGCGCTGGTGGTGACATTGCTGCTCTCGCTCGGCTGGTTCGCGGGCGTGATTCAGCTGCTCTTCCGCTGGGGCCTCATCGCCGTGCTCTCGCTGCTCTCTGCTGCCGTCGCTGCGGACGGAATGGCCGAGAAGGTGCTCGCGCTCGCGGGCGCCGGGCTGCTTACGCTGGCCATGCCCGCGTCGCTGATCGGGCTCGCGGTGGCACTCGCGCGCGCGCTCCTGTCGCTGCGGCCGCCGCGTGAAGTGGCGACCGGTCAGACCGTGAGCAGCCAGCTCCAGAGCGCCGACTTGCAGGCCATTCCGATCTTCTCGCACCTCGACGCGCCGCACCTCGCCGCCGTCGCGCAGGCCGTGAAGGAGGTCCGCTACACCTCGGGCGCGCGCATCGTGGCCCAGGGTGAAGCGGGGGATCGGTTCTTCGCGGTGCGTTCCGGCGCCGTCGCGGTGGAGCACGAGCTGCCCAGCGGCCTGGTGCGCGAGGTCGCACGGCTCGGCGCGGGTGACTGCTTCGGTGAGACGGCGCTGCTCGATCGCGTGCCGCGCACGGCCAGCGTCCGCGCGCTCAACGACGTGACCTGCGCCGTGCTCTCGAGCCGCGACTTCGACGAGGTCCGCAAGACGCTCGGCGACGTCGACGTCACCCGGTTGCTGCGCGCCGCCGCCGCGCTCCACAAGAGCCCGTTCTTCGGCAAGCTGCCCAGCGAGCGGCTCAGCGCGCTCGCCCTGCGACTGCAGCCGCGAAATCTGACCGCCGGCGAGACCGTGGTGACCATCGGCGACGCCGGCCGCGACTTCTTCCTCGTCGGCGCGGGCACGCTGGAGGTGCTGGACGCGGACGGCGCGCGAATCGGCGAGCTGCGTCCGGGCGATCACTTCGGCGAGGTGGCGCTGCTTCGCGACGTGCCTCGCAACGCCACGGTCCGCGCCACCCAGGACGCGCTGGTGCTCGCGCTCCCGAAGGACGCGTTCGTGCGCGCCATGGCCGCGGACCTCACACTCTCCTCGCGGATTGAAGAGCTCGCCGCAGAGCGCTCGGAGCAGTTGCCATGATGATGATCAAGCAGATCATCCTGGGCCGCGTGCTGCCGCTCGGTGCTGCAGGCTTCTTCCTGCACAGCTCGGCCTCGCCCATCAAGCCCGCGCTCGCCGCCTTCGAGGCCGCCTCGAGTGCGCTCGCGGGCGAGAGCGCAGATCACACCGACGCCAACTTCCCGGGCGCCGTGCAACCGCAGGTCGACGCCATTCCCACCCCGGACAAGGTGAAGAAGAGCTTCTCGTCGGCCATCAGCAACATCTTCTCGGGCGGGAACAAGACGCAGGCCCAGGCCCAGCTCGACGGCATCATCAACGACGTGAAGTACCACGGGCACCCGCCTGATCCCGGCCCGACGCCGCAGCCCTCGCCGCAGCAGAACGCGCAACAGCCCGCGCGGGCGACGAAGGGCAAGTCGGAAGGACCTGAGGTCAAGCTGACGAAGGCCGGCAAGCACCAGGGTGGATAGGCAGGTCGTCGGCGTTGGAAACGCCTCCTACATCCACCACGTCCTTCAATCAGTGGTGGATGTAGGAGCAACTGTAATCAACGCGATGCAGCCAACCTCGGCGTCCA
>JAFEBB010000086.1 GCA_018266075.1 Deltaproteobacteria bacterium
CCGAGCGCCAGGAGCGCCGCCCACTGGTGGAGCTCGCCGCGCATGGTGGGCTTCGAGCTCATCGAAGCTTTCTACAAGAGCGCGCCTGGGACACCGACTACGACGAGCTGTCCGCGCGCGGCCCGGCAAACCCTCCACGATGAGATCGAATCCATCGAGGTCGCGTTCCAGCCGCGAAATCGGTCCTCGTTCCAGGCGAATCACCGAGTGAACCTCCATTGCATGCTTTCGTCCTCGACTCGGCCGCTGTGTGGCGCGGCGAACCACAATCGAGGAGCGCCGTGGAGGCGCGGAGATCCGGCGGAATAGGGTTCGCGCCTCCCAAGGAGCTCGCGCCATGGCCACCGACTCGAAGTGCCCCCTCGATCACACCTCCAACAGCGGTCCCTCGAACCGCGACTGGTGGCCGAACCAGCTGCGGCTGGAGCTGCTTCACCAGCACTCGTCCAAGTCGAACCCCATGGGGCGCGACTTCAACTACCGCGAGGCGTTCAAGAGCCTCGACTTCGCGGCGTTGAAGAAGGACCTCGCGGCGCTGATGACCGACTCGCAGGACTGGTGGCCCGCAGACTTCGGTCACTACGGCGGCCTCTTCATCCGAATGGCATGGCACAGCGCCGGCACGTACCGCATCGGCGACGGCCGCGGCGGCGGGGGACGCGGACAGCAGCGCTTCGCGCCCATCAACAGCTGGCCGGACAACGTGAGCCTCGACAAGGCGCGCCGGCTGCTCTGGCCCATCAAGCAGAAGTACGGCCGCGCCATCTCCTGGGCCGACTTGATCATCCTCACCGGCAACGTGGCGCTTGAGACGATGGGCTTCAAGACCTTCGGGTTCGGCGGTGGCCGCGAGGACGTCTGGGAACCGGACCAGGATGTCTACTGGGGCGCCGAGACGGTGTGGCTCGAAGACAAGCGCTACTCCGGCAACCGCGACCTGGAGAACCCGCTCGCCGCCGTGCAGATGGGACTCATCTACGTCAACCCGGAGGGCCCAAACGGCAAGCCCGACCCCATCGCCGCCGCGAGCGACATCCGCGAGACCTTCGGCCGCATGGCCATGAATGATGAAGAGACCGTCGCGCTGATCGTCGGTGGCCACACCTTCGGCAAGACCCACGGCGCCGGCGAGGCCAAGTTGGTGGGCCCCGCGCCTGAGGCGGCCGGGCTCGAGGAGCAGGGCCTCGGCTGGAAGAGCAGCTTCGGCACCGGCAAGGGTGGCGACGCCATCACCAGCGGCCTCGAGGTCACCTGGAGCCCCACGCCCACGAAGTGGAGCAACGCGTTCCTGCAGATCCTCTTCAACAACGAGTGGGAGCTCACCAAGAGCCCCGCTGGCGCGCACCAGTGGGTGGCCAAGAACGCGCAGGCCACCATTCCCGACGTGCGCGATCCGAAGAAGAAGCGCCTCCCCACCATGCTCACCACGGATCTCTCGCTGCGACTCGACGCGGCCTACGAGAAGATCTCGCGGCGCTTCCTGGAGCATCCGGAGCAACTCGCGAACGCCTTCGCGCGGGCGTGGTTCAAGCTCACTCACCGTGACATGGGCCCCCGCGCGCGCTACCTCGGCCCCGAGGTGCCCGCCGAGGAGCTCATCTGGCAGGACCCAGTCCCCAAGGTGGATCACAAGCTCGTCGATGAACAGGACATCGCCGCGCTGAAAAGCAAGGTGCTCTCGTCCGGCCTCTCGATTTCGGAGTTGGTGTCCACGGCGTGGGCCTCGGCGTCCACATTCCGCGGCTCAGACAAGCGCGGTGGCGCGAATGGCGCGCGCATTCGCCTGGCGCCTCAGAAGGACTGGGCCGCGAACGATCCCTCTCAGCTCGCTACCGTGCTCGCGAAGCTCGAGTCCATCCAGCAGGCTTTCAACGCCGAGCAAAAGGACGGCACCAAGATCTCGCTCGCCGATCTCATTGTACTCGGCGGCACTGCGGCCGTGGAGCAGGCGGCAAAGATCGAAGGGCTCGCGGTGACCGTACCTTTCAAGCCGGGCCGCACCGATGCGACGCAGGCGCAGACCGACGCGCCGTCTTTTGCCTTCCTCGAGCCCGTCGCAGATGGGTTCCGCAACTTCCAGAGGGCTCAATACGCCGTGCCCGCCGAGGTCCTACTGCTCGATCGAGCCCAGTTGCTCACGCTCACTGCGCCAGAGCTCACCGTCCTCGTGGGCGGCTTGCGCGTGCTCGGCGCGAACGCCGCTGGTTCGAAGCATGGCGTGTTCACCCAGAAGCCAGGTTCACTGACCAATGATTTCTTCAAGAACCTGCTCGACATGAACACCGAGTGGAAGGCAACGTCAGATGCCAAGGATGTCTTCGAGGGTCGCGATCGAAAGTCGGGCGCAGTGAAGTGGACGGCCACACGCAACGATCTCGTGTTCGGCTCGAATTCGCAGCTCCGCGCGGTAGCCGAGGTCTACGGAAGTGACGACGCCCAGGGGCAGTTCGTGCGCGACTTCATCGCCGCGTGGACCAAGGTGATGAACCTCGACCGGTTCGATCTCTCAAGCGCACGGTGACACTGTCGAGCAAGTGGCGCCACGCGGGCACGGAGACCCTAGTCGAGGAGACAACCCGCTCGCTGCTGCTCGCGGCAGCGGCGCTCGTGAATCATGGGCTCACGCCGCCGACCGCCGGCGCACCTGACCGTCGGGCCGGAGGTAGCGGATCATCTGAGCTCAATGTCTTGTGGAGGTGCTGCGGCTCACCGCTACCTCTGGCGCGGACGCTGCCAATGTCACCGTCGCGCGCTACGGTTTCGCCATGCCCGACGCCGCGTGGTGGGGCGAACGCACGCTACAAATGGAGGTGTCACCATGCTGCATCGAGGTCGCGTCGCTCACATGTGGAGTTCTTGAGACGCGCTGACGGCCGCGAAGCCCTTGAGCCGCTTCGCCGCGCCGAGCACCGTCCGCACGTCACGCTCGTCCAGCGATTCGTGCGCACGGCAGAGCTCGAGCAGGTCTACGCGCCGCCGCCCGACACGATGTACGTCTTGAACCCGTTCGCCCGCAGGTACGCCAACACCTCGCGCATCGGCTGATAGATGCACTCGTCGAAGGGCCGGCCGAGGCGAGGGTGCCGCGCCGAGGAGAGGGCCCCCTCCCCTCCTCCGTTCACGACCTCGAAGGGCTCTCGGTTACAGGCTGTTCAGGAAGTCGAGCAGCCTGCCCTTGTCGGCGTTGCCGAGCGCGTCGTACTTGTTGCGCGACGCCGTGCCTTCACCGCCGTGGGCGTCGATCGCCTGATCGATCGTCGTCGCAGAGCCATTGTGCAGGTAGAGGCTCTTGGCGTGGATGCCCCACAGCGGCGTGGTGCGCCAGAAGCGCGGCCCGGCGCGACCCATCACCCGCGTGTCGCCCACGGCCAGGTCCGGACCCATGTCGTGCACGAGGAAGTCGCTGTACGGCGCGAAGTCCTTGTCGCTGAGCGCGTCCACGCGGTGGGCCACCAGGGTGCCGTCGGCCTGACGCCAGGGCACATAGTAGTCCTGAACCGTGCGGTACTCGGCCCGGTGGCAATCGGTGCACCCCACCTGGCTGAAGATCCGCTCGCCCGCGCGCACCTGGCCGTTTCTCGCGCCGCGCGCCGGCGGCGCCAGGAACGCCTGGAAGTAGAAGAGCGAGAGGAATTCGTCGCCGGTGGAGTCGTTGGTGAGCCCGTCCTTCTGCTTGTAGTGGGTGGCCTGCTGGCACTCGGGCGGCGGCTGCGCGCCGTTGGGCGTGTTCTCGCGAGGGAAGAACGGGTTGGTCACGCCGAGCTCGTTGAGCAGAGGGTCGGCCGCGAACTGGAGCAGGTTGGAGGTCTGCGACTTCCAGCCGAAGCGGCCCACGCGCGGCGCGCCGCCGGGCTGGGTGCGGGTGACGTCGGTGGTGAAGGCCTGCAACCGCACCAGCGTTTCCAGCTCGGTGCCCCAGTTGGTCACCCCGTAGACCGACGGGTCCTTGCCGCACTGCGGGCCCTGGTTGGCGAGGATCTCTCCGTCCGGGATGGCGTCGATGAGGCCAAACCCGAACACCGGGGGCGTGTGCCGGATGCTCACGCCGATCTCCGGCATGTTCGGCACCGTCTCGGCCTGCATGGTGCACGCAGGCGCAAGCGGGTCGCCGGCGATGGACAGGCGCTGGCGCATGGGCCCGCCGAACTCGATCACGGGGAGCACGTTGTTGTTGTGGTTCACCTCGAAGTGGAACACGTCGTTGGCAGTGCCCGTGTCGCTGGGGGTGATGTTCTCGCCGCCGCCCGTGGCCGGCGCGCCGTGACACGCCGCGCACGAGGTGGCGTTCATGATCGGCCCCACGCCTTCGGGCACGGTGAAGTTGTGCTCGAAGAGCGCCTTGCCGGCCTGAAACCTGGCGAGCTCATCCGCGGTGAGACCGGGGATGGGGTCGCCGAGCTGGGTGCCGCTCGAGTTGTGTCCGTTGCCGTTGGCCCAGGCGGGCGCAGCCACGAGCAGGATCGAAAGTGTCGAGAGGATCTTGGCGTTCATGGTCGACCTCCTTTCAGGGGCCCTGGGGGATGACGACGAGTCCGCCCGTCGCGCCGAGCGTGAAGTACGAAGACGGGAAGGCCTGGGCGATGTGCGTCTGGCAGGTCTCGCGAATGGAGACCGTCCCGTTGATGGGATCGCCCGCGATGCCTGCCGGCAGGTACTGCGGATAGCCACCGGCCCAGCCGATCATCGGGTTGTCGCGTGACTCGAGGTACGCCGGCTTGGGATCCGGCTCGAGGCTCGTGGCCACGTCGAAACCGTAGCCCTCCCAGATGCTCGAGAGCACGTCATCCCAGCTCATCGTCTTCGAGAGCGGCAGCGGGTGGGTGTAGTAGGTACCGTACTGGTCGGGGTACAGCAGGTTGAAGGGCAGAAAGGCCACCTGCACGCCCGCGTTGCCGTCCTTGTCGATGAGCTGGTGGTAGTCCCAGGTCAGGCGGACGTGCGCCTCGCCATCCGGACGACCTTCCCAGATCGGCGAGCTCACCATCTGCAGGGTGGGCACCAACACCGGGATCGCGTCGACCGGGGGGTTGGGGACGTCCACCTCGCTGCCAATGAGCTGCAGCGTGTGCGAGTCGTAATAGAACGTGGTCTGGATGCGGAACGGGCTCTCCACGAACCAGAGCTGCCACTTCCCGTTCTGCACCGACACCGGGAACTGGTCGTACGGGGTGGAGATGTCTACCGGCCGCGTGTAGCTCATGCGGTACGGCAGGCCGTGGATGTCGAGATCGACGTTCACCACGTCGCGTGACTTGGAGTAGTTCACGCGCACGGTGGCGCTGCCGGCGCACATCTCCGGCTCCTGGATCAACACCTCGCGCGGCGCACCCGCGCCAGGTGTGAGCGGGAACGAGAACTCTCCTTCATCTGGCGGCGCATAGACCCAGCGCTGCTCGATGGTGGAGAAGCCCGTCGCGGTGCGTGGCGTGAGGGTGGGCGGTGGATTGGCGAGGGCTGGCGAGCCCATGGCCAGCGCTCCGAGCGCTACGGCAATTCGATACGACGACAACCTTTTCGACATGGTCTCCTCCCAGGTGGGTGGGTGGCCCCGGGGGCCGCCCATGGAGACCGAGCGATTTCGTTGTCACGGCAGGACGCCGCACGTGCGTGCCGGGTGCAGTCCGCCCTGGGTGACATGGTGCAGTGAATTGCGAACGCCCCACTCTGCCGCCGCCTCGCCCCGACGTTCACCCCGCGCCCGCTGCCGACCCCTCCTGGTCGCTCCGCGCGGTTCTGCCTTGACCGGTTCGGCAGCCGCAGAACTCAGGGAGTCCCTTGGCATTGCTCCCTCGCCGTTGCCAGCGAGTTCGCCATTTCGCTCGGTCGAAGACAGTCTACGTCCGAACCTGGAATAAGGTCAATTCTTGCCCAGCGGCATTCTTTCAGGACATTCAGTGCAAGCGCATTGTGACGCTCAGCACGGAAGAGCTTTTCAAAGACGGAAATACGTGTCATGAATATCCGCCAGGGGGAAGTGGGAAGGGGCCTCGCATGGCGGTCCAGGTGCGCCGCGCTGCGCCCAACGAACTGCGCGTCGACTTCGTCGGCCAGGTCGAACAGGCCGACGTTGAGTCGATCGACGCCGGAATCCGCAGTAACCTGGTGGAGCTCCCCCCCAAGAGCTTCAACGTGGTCCTCAACCTCAAAGGCGCGACTGATTTCTCTGCGGCGGCGCGCGAGGCCATGGTGGCCGCGCACAAGAAGATCGCCGAGGTGGCCAACCGCATCGCCTACGTCGACGATCGCGCGACCTTTCGCGGGCTGGGGCTCTGGGTGGCCCACCTCGCCCAGGACGCCAACGCCAAGGCGGTGGCGCAGCTGGAGCAGGCGCGGGCCTGGTTCGTGGGGAGCGACAACCGGGTGATCGTCGCGCAGAAGCTGGCGGGGGTGCTCAAGTGAGCCGCCGCGAGCTGACGTTCGGAGAGAAGCTGTTCCTGGGCGTGATGCAGACGATGTCGCGCCTCACGCAGGGCTACGAAGTGGGCTTCGCGGAGGAGCTGATCCGCGAGCACGGCATCAAGGGCCTGCGCGAGTGGGGCAACAAGACCCTGGGCACGTACAACGAGCTCTGCGCCCACTTCGGGGAGCGCGATGCACACCTGCTCGCTTCGTTCGCGTCGTTCTGGAACGGCTGCGACTACTGCGCCTACGGGCACCTGCTCGCGCACAACCTGCACGCGTTCGAAGAGAACGGCTCGCTCTTCCCCATCTACGAGGGCGAGCTCCTGGCGCTGATGCGACGTCGCGACGGCGAGAACTTGCAGATGCTCGAGGCGCAGCTCGGCAAACCCGAATACGCAAAGCGGCTGGCGCTGCTCAAGCGGCAGTACGCGCTGCAGTCCGGTGAGGCCCAGCCTGATCCCTCGCAGCCTGATGACGCGTTCCTGGTGAAGTCGATCGGCCTATACCAGTGGGTGAACGAGTGCTCGATCGTGGTCGACGCGCCTGCGCCGCCGCTGGGCACCATCGCCAAGAAGAAGGCGCTGCAGCGGACGTATGAGCAGGCGCGCGCGGCGCAGCAGGCGACGGGCGCCTCGCAGCCATCGACGAGCGCTCCCGTGGCGCAGGGCTGACCTCGACACCTCGGCGAAGGCCGACCGCGGGCTTCATCCTGACCGGTCGAGGCCTGCGGCATCGTACGCGCCCGGGTGTAACCACTCGCGCGCTCGCTCCGTATCCAGCCACAACGGGTACGCACGATGAACCAGGTCCTGCTCGCTCGTCCCACCGACTTCCTGGTGAAGACGGTGCAGCAACTGTTGTGTGAAGCCGGTCTCCGGCCGCTGGTCCTCGGTGCGCTGACCTCGCTGGACCCTGCGGAGGGGCCTGCCCGCAGCGCCCTGACGCGCGCCAGGGTGGCGCACTTCACCCGTTCTATCCGGAGCCCTGCCCCATCAACCCAACCGAACAAGAGCAACCCGGTCGAAGGGGCGTCGCCTGGTTGATTCGCGTCCTGCCCCTGATCATTGCGATTGGCCTGGGGCTGTCGTTCTTCGGCTTCTGCATCGGCGCCATGGGCTCAGGCCGGTGAAGCGCATTCGACCCAGGGCACCTTGATTGGGCCGGTGAGCGCGGCAACGGCGCAGGCTGAACCGTTCGCCAACGTGGGCCGCGAACCTTCCGATTGGCTCGGGCGTCCGGCGCCCTCGCGTCCCGTGCAGCTCATCCCGCCGGACGCCGCGGCTCGTCGTCAACGCCGAACAGGAATGAGTTCGTAATTTCGTTTGTGTTCAAAGCATAGTTCTGCATACGTTGGCCCCACCCGCCGCGTTCGCGAAGGCTCTTCACAATGCGCGTCCTCATCTCGGGCGCCGGAGTCGCCGGCCCCACACTGGCTCACTGGCTGCTGCGTCATGGCGGCTTCGAGATCACCCTGGTGGAGAGCGCTCCGGCGCTCCGCACCGGCGGCTACGTCATCGACTTCTGGGGCGCGGGTTACGACATCGCCGAACAGATGGGCCTCCTGCCCGCGATCTTGGCCGAGGGCTACCAGGTGCGTGAGGTGCGGATGGTCGACGGGCGTGGGAGGCGGGTGGGCGGCATGCCGGTCGACGCGTTCCGCCGGGCAACGGGCGGGCGCTACGTGAGCGTGCCCCGCTCCGCGCTCGCCGCCGCCATCTACGCGAGCGTGTCCGCGCGGTTGGAGACGATCTTCGGCGATCGCATCACCGCGCTCGAGGAGCGCACGGCCAGCGTGGCGGTGACGTTCGAGCACGCCCCGCAGCGGGAGTTCGACCTCGTGGTGGGCGCCGACGGCGTGCACTCGGTCGTGCGCGAGCTCGCGCTGGCTGCCGACGCTGCTCCCCAGACGTACCTGGGCATGCAGTTCGCCGCCTTCGAGCTCCCGGGCTACCGGCCGCGCGATGAAGACGCGTACGTCATCTTCAACGAGGTTGGCCAGCAGGCCGACCGCTTCACGCTCCGCGGCGATCGCACGCTCTTCCTCTTCATCATGGCGCACCCCTCGCCAGACGCTCCACCCGATCTGGACGGCCAGAAGGCGCTTCTGCGCAGGCGCTTCGGCAACTCCGCCTGGGAGTGCCCGCAGATCCTCGCGCAGCTCGAGGGCGCCGAGAACTTCTACTTCGACCGCGTGAGCCAGGTTCGCCTGGCGCGCTGGTCGAAAGGCCGGGTGGTCCTCCTCGGCGACGCGGCATTCGCTCCGTCGTTCCTGGCCGGCCAGGGCTCGGCACTGGCCATGCTCGGTGCCTACATCCTCGCGGGCGAGCTCAAGCGCGCTGGCAGCGACTTCACCCAAGCCTTCGCGCAGTACCACGAGCGACTGGGCGCGTTCATGGCCGGCAAGCAGCGCGCGGCGGTGCGCTTTGCCAGCAACTTCGCGCCGCCCTCGAAGCTGAGCGTGTTCCTCCAGAACCATCTGGCCTCGGCGCTTGCGTTGCCGCTGGTGCCCGAGCTCGTGTTCGGGCGCCTGCTGCGCGACCAGGTCGAGCTCCCGACCTACTGAGCAACCCGAAGCGTCGTGAGACCGCCGCTGTCACGGATGACGCGGGTTGGGGCGCACGTCGTGTAGATGTCGCCGGCGATTCAGACGCGCCCTTGAGCTCGCGCTCGGTCGTGGCGCACGGTGGGAACCGGATCCACCAAGCTCAACACCGCCAGAAGGACTCCCCCGGGTTGCGACCACCCGCGCCGGCAAGCCCCCTGCCCTCGGATGAGGCGCAGTCGCGAGCAGCGGAGATGCTTACGGGCATCGTTCGTGGAGCGAGCACGTGCCGCAGCACTCGCAAAACCCAGTCCAGGTTCGACAGGCCAAGCCGCTCTCCTCCGAAATCACGCTTCCAGCGCGCGGCCACTGTCGGCAAGAATCGACGCGTGAACGTCGGGACCTTCGTCATCCTGTTCGCCGTTGCGATGATGGTGGCGTGGATTGCACGACGCGTTGGGCTGCCCTACACCGTGGGCTTGGTCGTCGCTGGCCTCGCACTTGGTCGGGTCGATGGCTTACGAGCACCGCATCTCACCCACGACCTGCTCTTCTCGCTCTTGCTCCCCGCCCTGGTGTTCGAGGCGGCGTTCCACATCGACGGGAAGCAGCTCTGGAAGGATCATTGGATCGTCAACGCGCTGGCCACGCCGGGCCTGTTGTTGGCGATGGTGCTCACCGCGGCCCTCCTGGTCAGGGCCACCGACTTCGAGGAGCTTGCCGGCGGTATCGCTTGGAGTGGCGCGCTGGTCTTCGCCGCCGTGGTGAGCGCCACCGACCCGATCGCTGTCGTGGCCTTGTTTCGCAGCGTCGGGGCACCTCAACGGCTCAGCGTGCTGGTCGAAGGCGAAAGCCTTCTCAACGACGGGACCGGCATCGTCATCTTTGGAATCGCGCTCTCGGCGGCGACAGGAAGCGCGTTCAGTTGGAGCGGAGCTGTGCTCGAGTTCATCCGCGTGGTCGGGCTCGGCGCAATGGTCGGTGCTGCGCTCGGAACCATCGTGGCGGGATTGGGCCGACTCGTCGATCACAGAATCAGCCATGTCGCCATCACGGTGCTCGCCGCATATGGCTCGTTCGCGCTGGCCGACCGGCTGGGCGGAAGTGGGGTCATCTCCACGCTCGTGACAGGCCTCATTGCGCGGCGCCATGCGATGCGCACGCTCGAGACGGTGGAGAAATTTTGGGAGTACGTCGCGTTCGCCATGAACTCGTTCGTGTTCCTCCTCATCGGCCTGGAGGTGTCGTCGTCGGCGCTCATGCAGTCCTGGAAGGCCATCGGCACCGCGTACGCGGCAGCGACGATTGCGCGCGCAGTGATGGTCGTGATCACCACGGGGGCACTCCGGCACACCGCGTTGCGTCTCCCCTGGCGCTGGGCAGTGGTGATTGGCTGGAGTGGCCTACGCGGCGCGCTCTCCCTCGTGCTGGTACTTGGATTGCCGCCCACGTTTCCCGGGCGGGACGTGCTCGTGAACATGACCTTCGGCTTCGTGCTGCTCACGTTGCTGGTTCAGGGCACAACGATGAAGCCAATCTTGAAACTCCTGCGGTTGTCGTCTGTGACGTCGACGTGAGTCGTACGGGTTGGCCTTGGAAGCCTTTCATGGCGCGTCAGCCCAGGGCCCGTGGAACGCGTCGTCCGAGCTGTCTCTCCGCGGCGACCGACCAGCCGGGCGAGCACTCGAATGCTCTTCAGGCGCTCCAGGGCTCGCGCACTCGGCGTCTGATCGGCAGCCGGATTCAATCTGAACACAAACGATCGTTGCGAACGCGATATCGTCGCGAGATGACCCGCCCTCGATTGTTGGCCGCCGGAATCGCCCTCGGCCTCCTGGTCGCCGGTTCAGCCTTCGGCGATGGATACCTGCAGCAGAGCCCGGGGGCCAATTCCCCTCCGAACATCGACGCCTGGCGACAGGGCGAGCAGCGCAGCGGGCTCAAGCCGTATCCCCACGCCGTTCCTCCGGGGACGCCGAATCCGCCCGAGCCGCTCTACCAGTTCGGTGGGAGCTGCTCCACGTCGTGGACGGTGCCCGACCTGCCTGTTCCGACCTTTTCGGACTGGCTCCGAACGCAGACTGCCCAGCGCCCCGAAGTGGATCGACGGGCGCGCGCCATCCTCGAGAAGCGCTACGACCTGACCTGCCGAAGCGAGAAAGACGTGACCATGTCACGCGGCAAGCCCCAACCGATCGGCCCTTCGGCGCGCCTGCCCAAGGGCTTCAAGACCTGGGAGGACTTCGACGCCCAATCGCCCGAGCAGATCCGCAAGGCAGGTTCCTTCCCCTATGTCCCACTCGACCACCCGTTGCAGTCCACCGCGCACCAGGTCTTCCCTGCCTTCTGGACGAAGGTGCACCCCGAGCACGAGCGCTTCGACGTCGGAATGGATATCCCCGAGTGCTTCCTGCCGGAGTTCCCGCCGCCGCTCTACCTGACGACCCACCCCGAGATGGGCGACGTGACGCGCGGCGTGGAGATCACCTACGGGAACTATTTCAACATGTTCAACGGCCTGCTGACCCCTGAGCAACTCGAGGGGCTGCGGCTGATGGTCACGCCGTTCCAAACGACCTGGTTCAACGCCACGAACCACCGCGTGACCGCTGCGCCGTCTCAAGGCGTGAGCTGCTTCTCGTGCCACGTGAACGGCCACACCAACGGCGGCTTCGAGCTCGCGCCGGACAGCCGGCCCAACTGGGCCCGTCTGCGCGTCGACACGCCGTCGCTGCGAGGCAACTACGCCTTTCTCATCTACAGCAGCAAACGCTCGATCCGGTCGATGGACCACTTCAGTGAGGTGGAGGAGTACTTCGACGGCGACACCGCTCTGCTCGCTGCCATTGGTGGAAGGAACCTGAGCAAAGCGCAAACGAACCACATGGGCGACTTCAACTCGATCATCGATTTTCCGCCCGCACCCAAGCTCGATGCGCTGAACCGACTGCTTCCCCAGAAGTCGACGGCCTCGGAGCTTCGCGGCGAGAAGCTCTTCAATGGCAAGGCCCAATGTTCAGCCTGCCACCCGGCCGCCAACCAATTTCAAGACAACTCGATGCACGACCTGCACGTCGAGCGCTTCTACGCGGGGCGTCCAGAGGGGCCAATCAAGACCTTCTCACTGCGAGGGATCAAAGACACGCCACCCTATTTGCACGACGGCCGATTGCTCACGCTCGAGGATACGGTGGAGTTCTTCAATCTCGTGCTGGAGACGAAGCTCAACGCAGAGGAGAAGAAGGACATTGCGGCCTACCTGCGTGCGCTGTGATCGCAATGGGCGCATCGCGAGCAACTCCGTCGCGCGCGGGCGAAGGGCGTCACGATCCGTCGACCCCCACTGGCTGGCCTCTCGCCTCAGGACTCGAGCCTCCGGACATCTCTCGCGACCTCCCGGAGCACCGCGGCCGCGTCGAGGACCCCGACCACGCCCCCGGCGCCTTGCTCGACCACCACCGCTGCGGAGGCCCCCGAGTGCGACAGCCGCTCGACCAGATCACCGAGCCGCATGTCGGTCGGGACCACCTCGAACTCGCCTGGCCCGAGCAACGCGCCGACACCATCCGGGCGGTGAACCTGGACTGGGCGCCCGTGGTCGTCGACCTTCACCCAGGCCATGCCTGGCTCCTCCCCGCGCTGCTCGCCGGCGCGCGAGGTGCGAACCCTAACCGGCAGGAGCGCGAGTGATCCCACGGCGCGGTTGAGCTGGACGCCGGCATAGAGCGCGTCGGGGATGTGAATGCCGCGGCGGCTGAGCTTGAGGGTGTAGATGCTGTCGCGGCACAGCGCGCGCCGAACGGCGTAGCTCAGGGCCACGGTGAGGGTCATGGGCAGCACGACGGAGTAGTCCCGCGTCATCTCGAAGATCATCACCAGTGCGGTGATCGCCGCCCCGGTCGCCCCGGCGACGACGCCGGCCATTCCTGCGAGCGCGAACGCCGCGGGGGCGATGGTGAGGCCCGGGCTGAGCGCGTGGAGGACGTGCCCGAACGCGCCTCCCAGGGTCGCCCCCAGGAACATCGAGGGCGAGAAGATACCACCCGAGGCGCCCGAGCCCAGCGTGATCCAGGTCGCGGCGAGCTTCAGGCCGCAGAGCGCCAGCAGGAAGGGAATGCTGGCGAGCGCGCCGTTGAGGACGTCGAGCACCGTGGCGTATCCCACGCCCTCGACCCAGTAGTGGCCCGTTCGGCGGAAGAGGATGGTGATGCTCAAGCCGACCAGGAGCATCCCTGCCACGTGTCGCAGGTACGCGCTCCCCGGGAAGCGCCTCTCGAAGACGTCCTCCGTGGCGTAGAGCCCCCGGATGAACACGAGGGACGTCAACCCGGTCAGCACGCCAAGCGCGAGGTACGCAGGGAGATAGCCCATCTGCGCGGCGACCGGTGTCCGCAGCTCCGGCGCCGGAAATGCGGGCGCATCTCCGAGCAAGGCCCGCCCGACGTAGGTGGCCGTTCCGGTCGCGAGGGCGAGGGGAATGAGCGTCCGTGCGCTCAGCTCCTGGATGAGCACCTCCACGGCAAAGGGGACCCCTCCGATCGGCGTGTTGAAGGTGGCCGCGATGCCAGCGCCGCCACCTGCGGCCACGAGCGTCCCCAGCTGGGACGGAGACGCGCGCAGCCATCGCCCGAGCGTCGACGCGAGCGCCGCGCCGATCTGTGCGATCGGCCCCTCGCGCCCCACCGAGCCTCCGCTGCCGATGGAGATGGCCGAGGCCAGGGCCTTCACCCCGGCGACGACCAGTCGGATGCGGCCGCCCTCCTCGTGGATGGCCTCCATCACCTCCGGGACGCCGTGCCCCCTGGCCTCGGGTGCGTAGTTCTCCACCAGGAAGACCACCGCGAGGGCGCCCACCATGGGCACGAGCACCACCGCCAGGCCCCAGGGGCTCGCGGGCGTGTGCTGGTTGGCGTCGTAGGCGAACGACAAGCGTCCGAGGAAGAGGAGATTGTGGACAACGCCGATGAGCAAGCGGAAGACGTAGGCTGCGGCCCCTCCGAACAACCCGACCACGATGGCGGCCAGCGCGACACCGACCTCCGTGAGCCCGTGGTCTTCGCCAGCGCCGGCGACCGCCGCACCGGAGTGCCGGCGCTTCCACGCACCGAGCGCCGCGAGGTGGATCACCGGAACCGCTCCCAGACCTCCGCGCGCACCCTCACCCGGCCGCCCCCTCCGCGCTGATTCCCATGCGGGTCATGGTGTCCGCCCGCGGGCCGATCGTGGAGACGCCATCGGGAGAGCCGCCCCGCAAGAACCTACTCACGCGCAACCGGGTCGAGCAGTGCCGCTGTCGAGCTTCGACGAGAGGTCAGTCTCTATTGGCCGCACTCACCGCGAGCTGGAACGTCGACAGAAGAAGATAGATGGCCGTCACGACCAGAGGCGCCAGAAGCCAACTGACCCAACTCCCGATCTGCGCGACCACCCACGCGCAGCCGACCGACACGCCGGAGGCAAGCCAATCAAGCATTCCTGACCAGTCGAGGGCGATCGGCTTCGAGACCGGCCTGGTCGAGCGGAAGCGTTGGTTGAGCAGGCTCACGGCGGTGAACGCCGCGAGGCCGCCAACCAGGAAGAGGTAGACGTCCCCGACCGTGGGCGTCCCTCGGTCGTGCATGAGCAACGCGCCCGAGCACCAGATGGCGACGGTGTACCCATAGGGCGTGGCGCTCGACGCGAGCAGCGTTTCAAAGGCTCGCCGCAGGAGGGTCCTGACGGGCAAACGCATGATCGCCGCCGCCTCCCCAGGGCTTTGCGACAACGCCCGCGCTGCCGCCCAAGCTTCCGCAAGCTAGGAATTTGGGGCGACGCGTGCCGCGCGCTGCGGCCTGAAGGAGGCGATGTGATCGGACTCAGTGGGCTTGCGCGCCGGGTGAGGCCCCGACGAGCTCCGACTGCTGTGGCATCGCCTCAGGCAGCTCTACGAAGAAGGTGGTCCCCACGCCCAGCTTGGAGCGAAACCCGATTCCCCCACCGTGCGCCTCGCAGAGGCGTTTGGCTGTGGCCAGGCCGAGCCCAATGCCCGGCTTCTCCTGGCCCTCCCCTCGCACGAAGGGCTGAAAGATCGTGGGCTCGAGGGTCGGCAAGATCCCAGGCCCGTTGTCGGCCACCTCGATGCGGACTCGGCTTCCAACTCTCCGCCCGTGGACTTCCACCTCGGGTACTCGAACACCGTCGTCGGCGTACTTGAGCGCATTGCCAACCAGGTTGCCCACGATGCTGCTCAGGACACCGGGGAGGCATCCCACCTGCAGACCCGGCTCCACGTCGAGGTGAATCCGCGCCGTCGGGTGGGCGCGCCCGAGATCTTCCAGCAAGCCTCCGAGCACCAGCGCCACCTGACAGCGGGCGCCCGGCTCGGGGCGGGCCCCCGCACGGGCAAAGGCCAGGAGCGCGTCCACCACCCGGCGGGTCCGCGCCACGCTGGCCTTGCCACGCGCGGCTGCGTCCTGCGGCGGCAGCCCGCGGACCAGCATGTCGAAGGTGAGGTTGATGGCGCTGAGCGGGTTGAGGATGTCGTGCGCCACCCGGCCGGCGAAGGCCTCGAGCTCCTCGGCGCGCGCGGCGATGAGGCGCTGCTGCGCGGCCTGGCTCTCGAACTCCCGGCGCGTGGTGCGCACCACCAGCAGGGCCACGATGGCGGTGAACACCGCGCTCACCCCGTCGAGCGAGTACGCAACGAGCTTGGACCGAGCCCGAGCGGTCGCGATGGCCTCGGTTTCAGCGCTGGCGTTGGAGGAGTTGAGGGTGATGAGGTCGAACGACGTCGTCTCCGCCCGATCGAGCGCGGGGCGCACGCGCCGCTCGATCTCCTGGCGGCCGTCCACGGCGGACTTGACGCTCAGGGCACTGTCGAACGCTCGCGCGACATCGTCCACCTGCCCGTGGAGCGTCACCGCCAGGCCTTGCTCGCCGGGCAGCTTGCCCCGCGACCGGTAGCGCTCCTCGGCCATGCGAGCCTGGGCCAGCTCGTCCTGGATGTCCTGCCGGAGAGGCCCCTGGGCGGCGGGGGGCGCGCCGAGGTCCTGCTCCAGGAGCTGCGAAGCGTGGAACAGATCGGTCCGCATCGAGGCCAGATCGACGATTGCGGGCAGCGCCGTACCCGAGATCTCCTCGGTGCGCGCGTGGGTCTTGCTCACCTCGTGCTCGGAGACCACCGTCCCCGCGACGAAGCTCCCGATGGCGATGGCAAAGGCCACGAGCAGCCGAACGCCTGAACCTCGCGAGGCCGAGATGGACATAGTGCCCCCCAGGGCTCCCAAGCTTGAACCGCGCTCCTTGCGCCGCCATTTCAGTGATCTGGCTATCGTTTGTATTCAAAGGGTACTGCCAACCGAGAGCGCGGCCCTCATCCCCGGCGAAAGATTTGCAACGTCGGGCCACCCTTTTCCGTGATGCTGTCCAGGCATTGAAAGCGCGGGCCAGAGTCGCCCAGCGCGCCCAGGAGCGTCCCAACCTGGTCGCCGCTGGACGTGAGAGCCCACCCTTCGCGAAGGTGCGACGCCGGCGCAGCGTTCACGCTCTTCCAGTCCTGGACGTTGTCCTGGATCAGCGTCTCGCGCAGGGGAATGCCCGCCTCCCGCAGGACGCCTGTGAGGTCGCCGAAGCACATCACAATGCCGTCGCCGGGGTGGTAGTGGGTCTTCAAGAAGGCCGCAGCTTCCTGGGTGGCCGAGCGGCGGGCCTCGGAGGTGGCGCGCGCTTCTTGCCAGCAGATGGAGTCGTCGGGACGCCCGGCGAGCAGCAAGCGCGCTCCGACGATCAACCCTGCCAGGGAAACGGTGGGCGCCCGCCATGGCAAGGGCACGTTCGCCACCAGCGCGCCCGTACAGAGCGCCAGGCACGGCAGCGCGGCCAGGCCGTAACGCGTGTTGTAGGCGGCGTGGGGCCAGAGCTCAGGCACAAAGATCGGTATCGAGCCGGAGTGCACCACCCAGACGTAGAAGAGCGGCGCGCACAGCAAGAGGAGAATGGGCCACTGCTGCTTGCGCCCGAGTACGGCGAGCAGGCCCGCGGCGCCGGCGCCGATCAGCGGCCAGCCCAGGCAGGCCTTGCTGGCGTCGAAGTAGTAGTGGGCGGCCGTCGCCCAGTCGTGGTCGCCCGGATAGGTCGAGCCTCCTGTGGCGAGCGAGCGCTGGTAGATCGCCTTGGCCGAATAGGCCCCCCGATAGAACTCGAAGGGGTCGCCCCAGAACCAGGCGTTGTGCGCCAGCCAGAGCAGCGGTCCGACCGTGGCCGCCAGCCCGTACAGCGCCATCACCTGGAGGCGGCGCTTCGGCGCAACGGCGCCCAGAAAGGCCGTCACGAACGGGATCAAGAACCAGCCCTCGTAGCGCGTGAGCGACGCGGCGATGGTCGCTGCGCCTGCCGCCAGAACCCATCGCGTCTGCGGCGACTCCCGGAACCTCAGCACGAAATAGAAGACCGCGCACTCGCCCGCGAAGAAGATGGCCTCGGTCATCGGCGTCGACTGCAGGTAGAGCAAGTTCGGGTTCAGCGCGAAGGCGATCAATGTGGCGAAGGCCGGCGCCGCCGCGCCGAAGAGCCTCCGTGCGGAGGCGAAGAGGAAGAGCCCCGCGATCACGTACGACACTGCAGACGGGATCGCTCCCGCGAGCCCAGTCCTCCAGAGCTCGTCGTCCTGCACGAACGGGAGCATGAGCAAGTGAGGCAGCGGGAGCCAGACGGTGCCCACCTGACGAAGCCCTGGAGTGCGCGAGTCGAGGATCCGCCGCGCGATGTTCAGGTGCGCCTCGGCGTCGCCGTAGAAGAGGATGTAGCCTTCACGAAGGCAGACCCCCAGCGCCGCAACGCTCAGGGCTGCCAGGATTGCAAGCGCGAGAAGGAGCTCCCCGGACGCACGGGATGACCGGTGCGGTCCGGCGAGCTCCAAACGAATCGATGGGGCGGTCATGACTGCAGGGACCGGGCGCCTCAGGGATGCGGCGTCGTCGACATGACCGATTCGAGCGAAGGCAGCTCGGCGAGATTGGGCTGCAGGACGATCTCAATGCGGCGATTGAGCGCGCGGTGCTCCGGCGTGTCGTTCTGCGCCACGGGATCGAACTCGCCATAGCCCGCGGCGGCGAGCACCTCGGGGTGCATGCCCTTGTCCACGAGGAGCCGGGTCACCTCGACCGCGCGCTGCGTGGAGAGCTCCCAGTTCGAGGCGAAGCGCGCGGTGTGGATGGGCACGTTGTCCGTGTGCCCTGCCACGAGGAAGTGACGGTCGGAGATACCCGACAGCACCTGCGCCACCGTAGCCAGGTTCGTCTTCGCCTCGGCCTTGAGGTCGGTCTTGCCCGAGTCGAAGAGCACGTCGTTGGGCAGCGCAATGAGCATGCGCCCCTCACGGATGACGACCTTCAGTTGCCCAGCGTCGATCATCGACTTGAGCTTCTGCACGAGGCTCTTGAACGTGGCCGCGAGCGCATCCGCGGTCTCCTTCTGCTTGCGGAGCTCATCGAGGCGGGCTTTGGCGTCGGTCAGGGCGCCCGCGAGCTGGCCGCGCTCGCTGGTGAGCTTGTCCACGTTCTGGCCCAGCTTCTCCAGGCGCTTCTTGAACTCGCCCACCAGCGCCGTGCTCTCGTCGAGTTGCTTGTGGAGTGACGCGCGCTCGTCGTTGGCGGCCTTGAGCTGGTTCTGATTCTCTTCGAGCTTGGCCTGAAGGTCCTGGACCTGCTTGTTCAAGCCATCGATCTGGCCCTGCAGCCCCTTCTCACGCTGCGCCGCAGCCTGGTCGTGCTGGTCTCGCAGCGCGTTCAGCTCAGCCACCTTGGCGTCGTAGGTGCTCTGACGAACGCAGCCGGTGAGGGCGCCGAGGAGCGCCACGCAAAGAGCGCCCCGGCCAGGAGAAGAGCCACGGACGCCCCACGCATCAAACTCAGCCATCCCGAAACCTCCGTGCTTCGAACGAGGCGTCTCTTATGTCCGGATCTTCCTTTGAACGCAAACGATACAGATTCACCCGGATTCAACCCAACAAGAAGCTCGTAGTCGAAACAAAGGCCTCCCTGAGGGACGCTCGGCAAATGCATCGGCTACAGTTCGTTTGCGTTCCAATCAATAGCGCCGAAGGAAGTAACGACCAGCCGCCCGGTTGGGTGGCGAGCCCACTGCTGAGGCTGCCGTGTGCAAGTCCATTCCTGCGTTGATCGTCGTCTTGGCGGCCGGCTGTAGCGGAGCGAATCGGCCGGCGCCCGCCACATCGAGCAAACCACCGCCGCCCCTTGGAGGCGCCCCGCTGGCGGCGCCGAAGCCCGCCCCTCCCCCGTTGCTCGTGGATCTCCAGTCACCGGGCGTCGTTCTGGACCGCCTGTACGCCCTGAATCGAGAGGAGGTCGATCTCGCCGCCGCATCCGCCAGGGCTGCCCACTCCAAGCAGGCGAGGAAGGTGGTGGCGACGATCGAAGCAGATCATCAGCAGGTGCTTGTCCAGGTGCTCGCCGTTGCCAAGGCACAGAATCTGGTGATCGTGGACCCGCTCACGCTCGACCTCGCGCCTGCGGACCGACAAGAGATCGAGGCATCAACAGCCGAGATGATTGCGGTTCAAACTGGAAGGGCTGGAGCCGGGTTCGACGCCGCGCTGCTCACCGCTCTCGAGGACGCCGACAAGATGGAGCTTCGGCTCGCACGGGATGCTTCACAGGGAAGCGGTCCAAGCGCGCAGGCGCTGCGCCCACTGGCCGAGCAGCTCTCTGCACTGGTGCACCAGGAAGAGGTTTCTGCCGATGCTGCGCTGAACCGGATGGGGAGGAAGCACGGATAGGCAGCTTCCTCGCTGACGCACCGGACTCCAAACGCAAACGGCCCCGGCACGCAGAGTACCGGGGCCGCCTGCCATCTGGAGTCGTCTCGAAACTACTTGGCGTCGGCAGCCGGAGCCGCGCCCTCGGCGGGCTTGGCGTCGGCCTTCTTGCCCTTCTTGCCCTTCTTGCCCTTCTTGCCCTTGCCGTCGGCGGCCTTGGCAGCCTCGGGCTTGGCCGAGTCAGCGGCGGGCGCAGGAGCCGGCGCGTCGTCAGCGAAAGCAACACCACCCAGGCACATCGAGCCAGCCAGCAGGGACATCGCGAGAAGCTTCTTCATCATGGTCACCTTGTCTTGGCAGCGGAGCGGATCTCCGTGCACACCCCGGATGGATGCATCGGAGATGCCATTACTTTGATCACAAACGAATTCGATGGTTGCGCTGCAGCGCGGGCTCGGCGCCGTGGCGCTTCGCCCCGATCGGCGGTGCGGTCCGTCCCGAATCGCCACACTGCGGGTGCGGGAGCCGCTCGTTATGCTTTGTGTTCAAACGAATTGAAATCGAGGCCCAGGTCCTCGGGCGGCCGCAAGTAGCTTGTAGTCGGCACTTTCCGTCGAGGGTAACGGGGCAAAAGGTGCGAGGGGACGGGAATCGCGCGATGCTGGCGAAGAGCGCAGACGCGGTGGGCGTTCCAGAATCGGATTTGGTGTGACGGGAAGCGAAAAGATCGTCCAAACTCCCGTGGTGCGACGCCTCCGGCTCAAGCTGGCCGAGGTCCTGGCCGTGGTGGCGCACCTCCGGCTGCCCGCGCCATCTATCCTTCCGGCGACCGGTGCCCTGGTCGGCTTCTACGCGGGGCTGGCCGCGGGTCTGTTCTCCGCGCTCATCGGTTCCATCCAGCTCCTGGGTTTTGGGCTGCCACGCGTCCTTCGGCGGCTCAGCGAGCCTGAGGCCCACCCCGTGCGGGACTCGCTCGCCCGGGCGCCATGGCACTTGGAGTACCTGGTGGCCGGGTCGCTGGTGGCGTTGGGGCTCCTCACGCTCGCTCGTCTGGTGCCAACGGGCGGAGCGGGGGCCGACCAGATCGACCGCGCCGAAACGCGGCGCAGGCTTCGGGTGATCGCCTTCATGATCCTCGGCGGGCTGGCCCTCTTCTATCCGGTGGTGGCGCTCTCCGCTGTGAACGACGCGTTCGGAGTGACTCCCAACGGCGGCCTCATGGGCCTGCTGGACGAGACGCCCTGGGCCTTGCGACCGCTCTTCGCGGGCCTCGGCGGGGTGCTCATCGCACGCGTGGTGCGGCTCGCCCCCGAGGCCCGCGGTGGTGGCCTCGGCCAGGTCATCCAGGCCGTGAGCCGCAGCGGCGAGGGAGTGATCCCCACGCGCGTGGGCGTCGTGAAGCTCTTCGCCAGCTCGCTCACCATCGGCACGGGAGGCTCGGCGGGGCGCGAGGGACCGATCGTTCAGATGGGCGGTTCCGTGGGCTCGACCCTGGCACAGGCGCTGGGGTTCACGCGGCGCGACCTCGTGGTGCTGGTGGGCTGCGGAAGCGCTGGCGGCATCGCCGCGTCGTTCAATGCGCCCATCGCAGGCGCCATGTTCGCCCTGGAGATCATCCTCCGGGAGTTCGAGGTGCGGGTCTTCGCACCCATCATGCTCGCGAGCGTCACGGCGACCATGACCGCGCGCGCCATGGCCGGCGCGAGCGTGGAGCGTCACGAGTTCCACCTGCGATCCACCTCCGAGGTGCTTGCCTATGTGCTCCTGGGGATCCTCGGCGGGGTGATGGCCGTCTCCTACTCGCGGGGCATGGACCTGACCGCCGCGCTCTTTCAAGGGCGCTTGCCGAACCGCGCATCGGCCTGGCTGGCAGAACAGAACGACACCACCCGCTGCGTCCTCGGCGGCGTCATCGTGGGCCTCATGGGGATCGCCGTGCCGTCCATCATGGGCTCGGGCGCGGAGAGCCTCTCCGCAGCCACCGCTGGCCAGCTCGCCTGGCACGTGCTGCTCGCAGCGGCGGTGTTCAAGCTCATCGCCACCTCGGTGACCCTGGGCTCCGGCGCGAGCGGCGGCACGTTCTTTCCCTCGCTGTTCATCGGCGGCATGTCGGGAGGCGCGTTCGGGGCCCTGCTCGACCACCTCTTCCCTGGGGCTACGGGCGGACCGGGATCGTATGCGCTGGTGGGTATGGCTGCGTGCGTTGCCGGGTTCACGCGCGCGCCGCTCACCGCGATCGTCATCGTGTTCGAGCTCACCAACGACTACACCGCGATTCTCCCGCTGATGGTCGCCTGCACCAGTGCCAGCGCGCTCACCCAGGCCGTGCTGGGCCACGCGCATGGACCGAGCTCGCTCACGGCCGCCATCCCCGACCGGCCGGTGCGCGAGTTCATGAGCAACGACGAGGAGCCGCTGCCCGAGCGGGCCAACTACGACCAACTCCGCGAGGCGCTGCTCCGCTCATCGCACGGCGTGGTGGTGCTCGTCGACGACCAGGGCCGCCCGTCGGGGCTGGCGCTTCTGCATGACATCCAAAGCCACCTCCGCGACGAGTCCATCCGCGAGGTGGTCCGGGCGCAAGACCTGGCGCGTCCCCTCCGGACGCTCACCGACGACCTCGATCTGCGGAGCGCGCGCGACAGCCTCGACGACTGGGAGCTTCCTGCCGCGCCAGTCGTCTCTCACGAAGACCCAGCGCGGCTCCTCGGGATGATCGGTCTCAGCGACATCCGGGCGGCCGCCCGGGCGGAGCTCAGCAAGGTCCACGCGTCGACGCATTGACCCGCCCATGCGTCCGAATCGAGGCGCGCGGGTCCAATATCATTTGAACAGAAAGTATCATGCTGTTACGAATGATCCGTGCGCTCGGTCCGGGTCTCCGCCGCAGTGTTGATGGTCCTGGCGGGCTTGGCCCTGCTGGCAGAGCACACCCTCGCCGCGACCACCCAACGCTGGTTCGAGCGCGATGCCGCGTTGCGCGCTGACCTGGTGGCCAGCGTGGCGCGCCCCGCCCTGCTCGCCCATTGGGCACCTCGGGAGAGCGGGGCGCTGCGTGATCTGCTCGAGACCATCGCGCGCGACGAGCGCATCACGGCCGTGGCGGCATGCGACGCGGACGGTTCAATGTTGGCGCGGACCGACCTCTTTCCCGAGGCCGTGAGCTGCTCCGGCCTGGCGCCCCATCTCCGCCAGCAATCAGGCACCCCCGCGCAGTACACCGAGGTCGTCGAGCTCCCCGAAGGCCCCTTGCACCTCTCCGCGGTTCCCGTCGGCGACGGCACGCGGACGCTCGGGTTTCTCGTCCTGGTGCACGACCTCTCGCTCGCGGAACGACGCGGCGACGCTGCCCGCAAGTTCGTGCTGGTGGCCTTCTTCATCCTGGCGGTGGCCGGCGCGATGCTTGGCGTGGTCGCCCGTCGGATGTCCTGGCGGAGCTGGACGTTCGAGTTGCGGAGGCTCGCCCGGGGCGAGGGCCACCGGCCGGAGTTCCGGCCTCTCGTGCGCGATGTTCAGGAGCTGGTGGACAGGCTTCGCAGCGAGTCTGAGCAGCGCACCGAGCACGGGTCATGGACCGCCGAACGCCTCCGTCAGACCCTCGCCTTCCATCTGCGCGGGGAGAAGGTGGTGGTCCTCTCGAACCGCGAGCCGTACATCCACGAGCGGGCGCCGGATGGCCGCGTCGCCGTGCTCCACCCTGCCAGCGGGTTGGTCACGGCCCTCGAGCCGGTGATGCGGGCATGCTCCGGCACCTGGGTGGCCCACGGCTCGGGCGCGGCAGACCGCGAGACCGCGGACGCGAAGGGGCGAATCGCCGTTCCGCCGGGCAAGAACGACTTCACCCTGCGGCGGGTGTGGCTCACGCGCGACGAGGAGCGCGGCTACTACTACGGCTTCTCCAACGAAGGGCTCTGGCCGCTGTGCCACATCGCCGACGCTCGGCCGTCGTTCCGCAAAGAGGACTGGGACGCCTACGTCGCGGTGAACGAGCGCTTCGCGAACGCCGTTTGTGACGAGGCCGACGCCGAGGACCCCATCGTCCTGGTGCAGGACTACCACTTCGCGCTCGCCCCGCGGATGATCCGCGAGCGCCTCCCGCGTGCCACGGTGCTCACCTTCTGGCACGTCCCGTGGCCCAACTCGGAGCGATTCTCGATCTGCCCGTGGGGTCCAGAGCTCCTCGAGGGGCTCCTCGGTTCGAGCATCCTTGGCTTTCACACCCAGCTGCACTGCAACAACTTCTGCGACGCCGTGGACCGGCTGATTGAGGCCCGCATCGACCGGGAGCGCCACGCCGTGGTCTTTGGCGGCCGCTCCACGCTGATCCGCCCGTACCCCATCTCCATCGAGTGGCCCGATCAGACGGCGCTGTCCTCATCTCCTCCCGCCGAGTGCCGCGCCCAGGTCCTGCGGGAGCTCGATCTGCCAGCGGGCACCCTGCTCGGGGTGGGCGTCGACCGCCTGGATTACACCAAGGGCATCGAAGAGCGACTGCTGGCCGTGGAGCGCCTCCTCGAGCGCCATCCGCAATTCCGAGGGCGCTTCACCTTCGTCCAGCTCGCTGCGCCGAGCCGAACGGTGATCGAGCGGTACCGAAGGCTCAACCAGACCGTGGAGGAGCTGGCAGCCCGGATCAACGGTCGCTTTGGAGCCGCAGGGTATCGGCCTGTGGTGCTTCTCCGCGCCCACCACGAGCGACCGGAGGTCTTCCGGTATCTGCGTGCCGCGGACGTTTGCTACGTGTCGAGCTTGCACGACGGCATGAACCTCGTGGCCAAGGAATTCGTCGCAGCCCGGGACGATGAGCGCGGTGTGCTGGTCCTCAGTCACTTCACGGGCGCTGCTCGAGAGCTCACCGAGGCTCTCATCGTGAACCCCTACGACCTCGACCAGGCCAGCGCGGCGCTGGCCACGGGGCTCACCATGCCCGTCGAGGAGCAGCGCGACCGCCTGCGGTCCATGCGCGCGCTCGTGGCTGAGTTCAATGTCTACCGCTGGGCTGGCCGCATGCTCGAGGATGCGGCCCGGCTCCGCGACCGCGAGCGGCTCGCCGGCCGGCTCTCCGAGCTCCGCACAGGGCGATCGGCATGAGCGCACCGATCTTCGGGCCTGAGGGGCGTGCGGCGCTCGAGCACTTCCTGGCGGCCCCAACGCTCCTCGCCTTCGACTACGACGGAACCCTCGCGCCCATCCGCCGCGACCGAAATGGCGCCCAGATGCGCGGCCGGACACACAGCCTGCTCTCCCTGGTTTCGCGCGCCTATCCCTGTGCCGTGATCTCGGGACGCAGCGAGCCAGATCTGCGTCGGCGCCTCCAAGGCGTCCCGTTGGTCGGCCTCGTCGGAAACCACGGAATCGAGCCCGAAGGCACTCGGCGCGCGTACCCGGATCTTGTCCGTCGTTGGCTCACCGGCCTTCGCTCCGAGCTCGAGGGGGTCGAAGGCGTGGATCTGGAGGACAAGCGCTTCTCGCTCTCGATTCACTACCGGAACGCACCACACGTCCAGTCGGCGGCGCGACAGATCTCGCGGGTCGCCAGGCGCCTCGCGGACGCGCGGCTCATTCCAGGCAAGCGGGTCGTGAACGTCGTTCCGCTGGGCGCTCCGAACAAGGCCGACGCAGTGGCACGAATGGCGCGGCGAATCCGGTGTACAGGCGCAATCTTCCTCGGTGACGACGCAACCGATGAGGACGTGTTCTCGATGCGCTCCCTGCCTGTGCTGGGCATCCGCGTCGGCCGCTCTACTCGCTCCGCCGCGCCGTTCCACCTTCGCAGCCAGACCGAGATTGATGATTTCCTCGAGTACCTGCTCGCTCCGCGCAG
Source organism: Deltaproteobacteria bacterium (assembly GCA_018266075.1). Taxonomy (GTDB): domain Bacteria; phylum Myxococcota; class Myxococcia; order Myxococcales; family SZAS-1; genus SZAS-1. The sequence goes on from JAFEBB010000086.1 coordinate 25,522, forward strand.
CTCCCTCGCGTCGTCATCGTCCTGAGGGCGGAGCCTTCGACGCGGGGACAGCTCCGTCGACCGCCGCGACTGGAACGGTGGGCGCGCTCGCCGCCCGGGTCGTTGCCGCCCGCTCACGGGCCGCCTTCTCCTCAGCCACGCGTTCATCGAGGAGCTGGCGAAGCTGATTCGCCGAGGCCGTCGACGCCGCGAGCGCGTCGGAAAGCGCCCTGGCCTTGGAGCGAACGTCGTCGAGGGAAGCCCGCGTCTCGGCGACCTCCACCGCGTCGAGCTTCCCGCTCAGCTCCGCAGCCTGCCCCTTGGCTCTGCCCAGCTCGGCCTGGAGCTCGTCGGAACGCGACATCACACTCGACGCCGCGCCCTGGAGCGCCGTCCGCGTGGCCGCGACCTCGTCTCCGGATGCGGTCACCTCCCGGCTCATCGCGGCGGTCTCTTCCTTGAGGGATTGCACCTGTGCCACGCCGTCGTGGAGCTCGGATCGGAGCACCTCCTCCTGCGCGGCGGTTCGATTCACCGCGTGGAGGCTCATCGTCGCGCCGTCCTCGGCGTCGGCAAGAGACTTCCGCACCGTGCGTGCGTCGGTATCGACAGCGCTGAGCGCATCCGCGCTGACAGAGGCCTGGTGCGACACCTTCATCCGCGCATCCTCGAGCTGTGCGCGCAGCTTGGCCACATCGCCCGCCACGGGATCGAGCTGCTGCTCGACGGTCCGGAGGCGCACCGCGAGCGCCGCCAGAACGGCGATGAGCCCCGCCCAGCCCGCAATCTTGACGAGCGTGGAGAACCCGAACCCGCCGCCGGCGAACCGGTCGAGCTTGTCGAAGTTGCGGTAGAGGCGGAGCCCTTCACGCGCCACGTGGACGACGCCGGGCGTGGCCTGCTCCGAGGCGCCTGAACCGGTCTCACCCTTCGGATCGCCCATCAGGTTCTCCCTTTGGACCTGAAGCCTTGATCGCGAGCCGCGCTGGGTTGACGCCCAGGCGCACCAGAAATTCCCGAGCACGACTTGCAACCGTGCTCCGGAACACGCGCCCGACGATGGGCAATCCGGGCTCGTCGACGTGAATGGCGAGTCGCACTTGAGGCACCGCCTGCATCAGCTCAGCGAGCGCGTGCAGTCCCGCGGACGCCGCGTCTGCGGGCTGCCGCTGCCCCGGCTTCATTCGAGCCTTCATGGTCCTTCCTTTGCGTTGCAACCAGATCGTCGCCATCAAGTGCGAGCGATGTCGACATCGAATTCAGGCACCTTCTCTGGGGATAAGATCCTTTCTGAGGTAAAGTTGTGGCCGGATTCGACGTTGACGGCCCAGAGCAGCGCGACTATCTCTGCGTGAAGTCATTTGCGTTCAAACGAATCGGACGCTGCGAGGCTCCCGAAATGAAGCTCGATCACGCTCTCTTCGCGGGCATCGGCGCGGCGGCGCTCTCGTGCCTGGGCTGTGCCCACGCGAAGCCCCCTCCCGACGCAGAAGTGCATGTCCACCAGGTGCCGGCTGCTGCGAAGCCAGCGCCGGCGGTGGCGCAGGCGCCGGCCCCTCAGGACACGGACTACGAGGCGATGCTTCGGGGTGACGTGCTTCACTTCGGATTCGGGATTGCCGAGCTCACGGATGACGACCGAGGGCGTCTGCAGCACGTCTCGGACCTCATGCGTGCTCACGGCGAGCTCCGCATCCGAATCGACGGCAACACGGACGAGCGCGGCACGGAGGAGTACAACCTCGAGCTCGGCCAGCGCCGCGCCGAAGTGGCCAAGAAGTACCTGACTGCGCTCGGCGTGGATGGGTCGCGCGTCTCTACGCTCTCACACGGGAAGGACAACCCCGTCGCCGGCACACACGACGAAGCCTCGTGGGCCCAGAACCGGCGCGACGACATCGCGGTGAAACGGGACTAAGCATGGGCGGAGGCTCGCGCGCGAAGAAGGGACTTTGCAACGCAGACCAATCCGGAGACACTTCCCAGAGCACGCTCGAGTGCTCCGGGAGTGGGTATGCCTCGAAAGACTGAGCCGGTTCGCCAGGAGAGAGCGCTTGGAGGAACCCTCGAGTTCATGCAGGCCATCTGGGCCTTCTTCCACGCCCTACAGACCCGCTCCGCAGCCATGGAGCGAAGCATCGGCCTCACGGGTCCTCAGCGCCTGGTACTTCGAATCGTGGGGCGGTATCCGGGAATCACGGCGCGCGAGCTCGCAGAAACGCTTCACATTCACGCCAGCACGCTCTCCGGCGTCGTCTCACGCCTCGCAAATCGCAAGCTTCTGGCTCGGCTCGACGACCCAACCGACAAGCGGCGCGTCCGATTGAAGCTGACGGAGCGCGGTCGTTCGTTCGATGTCCCGCGGCCAGGAACAGTCGAGTCTGCCATCGAGGCAGCACTTCAACGTGCAGCGCCGGGTCAGGTCCGAGCTGCGCGGAGCCTGATTTACCAAATCACGGCGCAACTCGAGAGCACTCCCGAGTCGTAGCTGCAGGCCGCGCTCGACACTTGTGAGTCGAATGTCGCGGCCAGCATGAGCAATTTCCCTCGATAATTGCGGCGCCCTTGCAGCGGGCGCGGGAATCACCAGATTCGCCAGCGGTGCGAACTGGAGGTTCCATGGCTGAGCTCGATGGTCCCGAGGGTGTTTCCCCGTATCGCCGCATTCTCAATCGACACGAGACAACGTTACGAGTTGCCATCGTAGCGACTGTCTTCCTCGGCTTGTTGGTCGCCTTCCTCTTGCGAAGAGAGCGGGCCGAGCGCCCGACCATCCCTCAATTCGCTTCCGCGGCCCTCCCCTCCTCCCAGGCGCCGATTCCTGCGGCACAACCGCCGGTGGCCGCCCCAGCCGTTTCGAGCGGCGATCCTGAGGCGATGCTCAGGCGACTCGCCGGGCCACTTTCATCGAGCCCGCTGTGGGCCACCTGGCTCGCCGTTCCGAACCTGGTGCACCGCCTTGCGGCCGCGACGAGCCTGGTTGCCCGCGACGAGAGCCCTCGTCCTGTTCTCGGATTCCTTCGCCCCTCAGCAGCCTTCGTAACCAGGATTCAGGACGGCGAAACCGTCGCGACGCAGTCGACCTACGCTCGATACGACGTTCTCACGCGGTTGGTGACCACTCTCGACCCTGCCCGTGTTGGCGCCGCCTATTCTGAGATGGCGCCGCTGTTTCAGCGTGCGTTCATCCCAATTTCGCGCCCCGGTCAGTCCTTCACAGGGGTGCTTCACCAAGCCATCCGGGTTCTTCGCGATACGCCCGTACCCGACGCCAGGCCGGCGCTGGTCCGCAACGGGTCGACCTACGCGTACGCCGATTCGAAGCTTGAAGACCTCGGACCGGCCAAGAAGCTCCTGCTCCGAATGGGGCCCAAGAACGAGCGCGCGATTCAGACCTGGCTCGCGAAGTTCGATCAGGCGATTCCCGACGCGGTTGCCATATCGCCTTCCTCTTCTCGGACAACCCGAACGGGCGAGACAAAGCCTCACACCTAACCGGTTAGTTAGTGGTTGGCAGCCGGTTGTTCGATGACCCTCTTCAAATCGGCTTCGGATGGAGAAGCCTGCATTCATGAAACCGGCATCATGATCTGCGACTCATGAGTTACTGATTCGGGGCTCATCGGATGCACCTTGGGTGCCCATGTGACCCCTTCGGTCGCGCGACCGGGTCTTCACCGGTGTACCGCTTCCGATTTCTGAGACACGTAGTTGATAGCACTCAGGCTGCTTTCTT
>JAFEBB010000087.1 GCA_018266075.1 Deltaproteobacteria bacterium
GGCTGAACCCCCTCTGCGTCGCTCCGGGACCGATGCACAGGGGGGCTGAACCCCCGCCCTGGCCCAAATGGGGCATGCAGGAAACGTTTGATCCCCAATTTGGCCAGTCGGTAAGTTGCTGGGGCAGCTTTCAACCCGGGAGGGGAGAGGATGTCTCGGAAATCGAACGTGGATGATGGCGCGGGTCAGCTCACCGGCTCGCAGGCGCTGGTGCAGAAGTTCCTCAAGGAGGCGATGGCCATCCCGGCCAAGGACGTCCGGCCGATGAACGGGGACCCGCAGCTCGCGGCGAAGAATGCCCGCGACGGCGTGAACACCCTGTTGCCCTACGCCGCGCAGCTCCGCAAAGAGCTGCCCAAAGTCCAGCTCGACAAGCTGCGGGCCGTGCCCGAGATGGCGCAGGCGCTCATCTTTGCGGCCAACCAGGTGACGCTCACCGTGGCGCCTGCCGGCCAGACCAAGGCGCTCGTCTCGCAGGCGAACCAGCTCCGCAACGTGATGCTCTCCTCGGCGGACTCCCTCGCCAACGCGGCGATCCTGCCCCCGACGGACGTGGCCAAGATCCACAAGGGGCGCGGCTCCATGGACGCGGCGAACGACCTCATCGCCCTGGCGGCCCTGTTCCAGAAGAACGCCGGCAAGGTGAAGGGCAAGACGCCCGTGGACGCGACGATGATCAAGCAGGCCGATGCCCTCGGCTCGCAGCTCCTCAGCCTGCTCCAGCCGGCCGGCGCCAAGCGGCAGAACAAGAAGACGGCGGAGCAGAAGCGCGCCGCCGACCTTCGCGATCGGCTCTGGACCCTCATGCTGACCACCTGGGACCAGCACGTCTGGCGTTCGGGCGCATGGATCTTCGGTCGCGACGTGGACGCCAACGTCCCGCCGCTCCTGGCCCGCGCGGGGACGCCGCGATCGTCCAAGGACGGCTCCGGCAACGGGGGCCCCCCTTCGGGCCCGACCGGCAACGCTCCGAACGCGTCGCCAAAGTAGGCGGGCAGGGGACCAAATGCGTCTACACTCGGCCGCGGAATGAACTGCACCGTTCGCGTCCCCGCCACCACCAGCAACCTCGGCCCCGGCTTCGACTGCTTCGGCATGGCGCTCTCCCTCCACCTCGAGGTGGAGGCGCGCTTTGCCGATCGGCTGAGCATCACCGCCGAGGGCGCGGAGGTTGCGCTCGACAAGACCAACCTCATCGTCAAGACCTTCCTCGACAACCTGCCGCCGGGGAGCGACGAGCCGCCGCTGGCGCTGCACATGCGCAACCGCATCCCGCTCGCGCGGGGGCTGGGCTCGAGCGCGGCCGCGCGGGTGGCGGGGCTCACCCTCGCCGACGCCTGGCACAACCGGACGCTGGATGTGGACCGGGAGCGCATCGCCGCCATCGCCTGCGCGCTCGAGGGCCACCCGGACAACGCCACCCCGGCCATCTTCGGCGGGTTCTGCATCAGCGCGGGCGGGGCGGGCTTCGAGCGGGTGGAGATGACCAGCCGGCCGTACCTGCTCATCGTGCCGGAGATCGAGATCCACACCGAGGCGGCGCGAGGGGCCCTGCCCAAGCACGTGCCCCTCGGCGACGCGGTCTTCAACCTGCAGCGCGCGGCGCTCGCGGTGGCGCGCATCTGCCGGCACGGCGACCTGGGAAAGGCCGCGCCGTTCCACGACCGGCTGCACCAGGCGCACCGGCTGGCGCTCGACTCGCGGCTCAAGCAGGCGTTCGAGGCGCTCGAGGGTGTGCCCAGCATCGAGGCCTGCTTCCTCTCCGGCTCGGGGCCCACCGTCTTCGTCATCCCCAAGGACTTCGGCACCGCGCCGGCGGCGGCGCAGCTCGTCTTCGAGCAGGCAGGGCTGGCGGTGCAGACCTTCACCGTCTGGCCCGAGAACCGCGGCACCGAGCTCATCCCGCTGCGTTGACGCGCTGAGCTCACGCTTGATCGCTCGCTCGCTCCCGTCGCGTCGCCTCGCCGGCTGACCTGGCCATTCCTACGTTTGCCTTCAGCGAACGGGGGGTGGCGCATGTCCGGCAAGAGTCGAAAGCCGTCCGACCGCGCGGTGCCCGGGCGGCCCTTCATGCATTCCGCGGGGCCCGAGCCGCAGGAGCCGAGCGTGAACGGCGTCAAGAAGGCCGGCGGCAAGTTCGGTGCGCCGCACTTCCCGCCGAGCGAGAACCTGCCGCCGCAGGCCAAGCGGCTGGCCGAGCGGAAGCGTCGCGCGGCGGCCGCGAGGGGGAAGTTACCTCGAGGCGACTACCCCGACGCGCTGCCGCGGCCCGAGGACGTTCGGGCCGCCGTGCGCGAGCTGCTCGAGCGCTTCGATGAGTCCGGGCGGCCGGTGCTGCGCTCGGCGGCGGAGAGCTTTCGCGATCTGACCGTCGCGTTGAAGGAGCTGCTCCGCGTGCCGGGGCAGCTCATCCGGGCCATCGTGCCCCAGCGCCAGGCGGGCTGATGCGCGCCGTCGCGCCCGAGCTGCCACAGGTGGCACCCTGGACCGCGCGCGGGGTCGCGGCGCTGCGCTACCTCACCGGCCGCGGGCTCTGCTCGGGCCACGCGCACGCCAACGGCCGGCGGTTCGTGATCCTCCACCTCGACGGCGTGTCGAAGAAGCGGCTGGAGCGCGGCATGGCCGACGGCACGCTGCCGCGGCTTCGCGACTTCCTCGCGCGCGGCGATCACCGGATGAGCCCGCTCTATGCCGGCTCGCCGTCGTCGACGCCGTCGTTCCAAGCGGGGCTGCTCTGGGGCGTGCGCGCGGATGCGCCGGGCTTCCTCTGGTACGACAAGCGCCTCGGCCGACCGGTGAGCATGAACCTCAAGGCCGATGCGTCCCGGGTGGAGGACGATGTCAGCGCTGGGCGACGCGGCTTGCTCGAGGACGGGACCACCTACTTCTCGCTCTTCACGGGCGGCAGTCGGGTGAACGCGTTCACGCTGACTGGATGGTCGCGCGACGAGGTGCGGCTGCACCCCGGCGCCAACGGCTGGGACGTGGCCAGCCTCTTCGCGATCCATGCGCTCACGGCGACGAACGTCATCGGTGGCGCCATCGTCGAGTCTGCAAACGCGGTGGCCGACGTGCTCGACTGGGCCGCGCACACCGCGCGTTTCGATCATGAGCGCGCGTTCCTGACCAACCGCGTGCTGCTCTCGGCGGGCGCGCGCAACTATGCGACCTACGCCACCGTGCTCGACATCGCCCGCGGCGTGCCCAGCATCTATGCCTGCTTCGCGGACTACGACGAGATCGCCCACCGCCGCGGCCCCGACTCGCGCCAGGCCTTGCGCGCCCTCGAGGCGACGGATCGCGCAGCGGGGGTGATCCTCGACGCCGCGCTCGCCTCGGGCAACGACTACGACATCTACCTGCTCGCCGATCACGGCCAGGTCTCCACGCGGCCCTTCGAAGCAGTGACCGGCGCGACGCTGCACGAGGTGGTGGGCGGCGCGAACGAGCCGGGACCCATGGAGAAGCCGGATCCGCGCCACCGGCTCGCGAACGTGGGCCGGGCCTTCTGGCGCGCGGCGCAGCGGCGGCTGGGCGGGGTGGGGCAGGTGGAGGCCGCGCTGGTGGGCGCGCTGCGCGGCGCAGCCCGGAGCCTCCAGCGCGACGTGCAGCGCGAGACCGTGGTCATCGACGCCGGCGACATCGCGCACGTGTACTTCACCGCCGACCCGGAGCCGATGACGCTGGAGCAAATCCAGGCGCGGCTGCCGGGGGTGATCGAGGCGGTGGTGGGCTCGCGCGCGGCCGGCGTGGTGGCCGTGCGCGGGGGACGAGGCGGCTACGCGTTCCGCAACGGGCGGCGCATCGACCTCTCCGAGCCTGCGGCGGACCTCGCGCTCGGGCTCGGCTATGGCGGGCGGCGCGTGCGTGCGGCGCTGCAGGCGATGCTCGGCATGCGCTCGAGCGGCGACCTCGTCGTCTATGGCAATGGACTGCGCGAGTCGGACGTCGCGTTCGCCTGGGAGTTTGGCTCGCACGGCGGCATCGCGGCCGACGAGGTGGACGCCTTCATGATCCACCCCGCGCGCACGCCCTTCGACTTCTCGCGCGTGGAGCACGCGAGCGAGCTGTATGGCTTCTTCACCCGGCACTACGGCATCGAGACCGAGCCCGGCCAGCGCGCAGCCGGGCCGCGCCACGCATGAGCCTGCGCATCGCCAGCTACAACGTGCACGGCTGCGTGGGCCGCGGCGGCTTCGACCTCCAGCGCGTGGCCCAGGTGATCGTCGAGACGGAGGCGCACGTGGTCGGCCTGCAAGAGGTCGGCGATGTGCACGGCGATACGCCCTCGGACGACCAGGCGATCGCCCTCGCGGAGGCCACGGGCATGGAGCTGGTGTACGCGCCCAACCTGTCGCGCGGCAGCCGGCGATATGGAAACGCGATTCTCTCCAGGCTGCGCGTGCTGCGCACCCAGACGTACGACCTCTCGGTTGCTGGGCGCGAGCCCCGAGGGTGCGTGCGAGCCGATCTCGAGCTGGGAGGAGGCGCGCAGGTCCACGTGTTCAATCTGCACCTGGGGCTCTCGTTCAAGGAACGGCGACGCCAGGCGGCGCTCTTGCTCAGCGACGACATCCTTCACGACGCCACGCTCGCGTTCCCCGCGGTCGTGGTCGGAGATTTCAACTTTTGGCTCCCCGGACCAGCCCCCAGACTTCTCCGCAGCGCGCTCCTGGACGTGGGGGCGGCGCTGGGCCGCACGGAGCCGACCTACCCGAGCCGCTGGCCGTTCCTGCGGCTGGACCGGATTTACCTCGGCCCGGGCCTGTTGCCCCGATGGCTTCGCGTGCACCAGTCGGCGCGAGCCATGGACGCGTCGGATCATCTGCCGCTGGTGGCGGCCGTCGAGCCGGCGCACCCGCCCACGGCCGAGGCCCTGCCCGCGACGAACCCATCCTGACGCCGCACGCCAGCCGCACCCGCTGGGGCACCTTCGTGGCGCTGGGCATCTCGGTGGTGATGCTCGTCTTCACCTTCGGCAAGGTGCACCTGCACCCGCTGTCGGTGGCGTGGCGGTTCGATCCACGCGAGCTGTGGGCCGTGCTCGCCGCGCGGCCGTGGGCCTTCGTGCTCGTGGGGCTGCTCGAAGGGCTTCAGCTTCCATTGCGCGCGTGGCTCTGGCGCTACGTACTGCCCAAGGGCACCTCCACGCAGGGCGCGCGCTACCACGCGATCGCCCTCGGTGCGCTCGCGCAGAACGTGCTCCCCGCGCGCGCGGGCGAGCTGGTGCGCGGGCTCTCGCTCTCGCAGCATTGTTCCGGCCTCGGGCGCACGCGCAGCCTGACGACCGTTGCCACCTCCAAGCTGGCGGAGCTCGCGGCGCTGTTGACGTTCGTGGCGCTCGCGCCGCTGACCGTCGACCTCGCGAAGCCTGAGCTGGCGACCTTCCGCCATGGGGCCTGGGTGGGCGGCATCGTGCTCGTCGCGCTGGTGACGCTCTTCGTGCTGCTCACCCGCGCCCGCGGCCGGGCGCACCACATCGAAAGCGCGCTGCGACACCTGCCGGGCAAGCTGGGTTGCAAGCTCGCCGTCGGCATCGACGAGCTCGCGCACGGTGCGGCCGCCGTGGGCTCACTTCCGCGCGGGCTGATGGCGTACCTGGCTGCGCTGGCGACGGTCGGGATTGCAGTCGCGGCGTTCATGGCCGGCATGTGGGGCGTGGGCGCGGAGCACAGCTTCGGCGCCGCGACCGTCGTGCTCGGCGCGGTGAGCCTGGGCATGAGCATCCCCAGCTCGCCGAGCGGCGTGGGCGTGTTTCACCTGGTGTGCGTGTACGCGATGACGGCGCTCGGCGTCGAAGCGCCGCGCGCGGCCGCGTTCGCGCTGGCGCTCCACCTGGTGGGCACGAGCGTGAACATCGGCATGGGACTCATCTCGCTGATGCGCGGCCACGAGTCGCTGGGCGCGCTGCGCGGTGAGCAACCGAAGCCCGTCGAGGTGGAACCCTCGGTCGCTTAGGCGCCTGCGGCCTTCTCGGCGCGCTCGAGCTCCTCCGGATTGGCGACGAACACCACGTTCCGAGAGGTCCGCTTGCCCGCGTACAGCGCGCGGTCGGCGAGCGCGAGCAGGCTGGGCTTGTCGGCGCCGTGCTCGGGGAAGCTGGCCACGCCGACCGAGGTGGTGAGCGTGGCGGCGATGCCTTCGGCCGCGAGGAACGCGTGCGTCTCGACGGTCTTGCGGATGCGCTCGGCAACGACCATGGCGATCTTGGTGTCGGCGCCGAGCAGCAGGATGACGAACTCATCACCGCCGTAGCGCGTGACCACGTCGAACTCGCGCACGCACTCCTTCAAGAGATCCGCGAGCTCGCACAAGAGCCGGCTGCCCATGAGGTGGCCGTGCTGGTCGTTGACGTGCTTGAACTTGTCGAGGTCGAGGAAGAGCAGCGCCAGGGGGTTGCCCGTGGAGTGCGCGCTCTTGATCTCGCGCTCCAGCACAAGGTGCAGGTAGCGGGTGTTGAAGAGGTGGGTGAGGTCGTCCTGGTAGGCGAGATCCTCGACGGCCGCCATGCGCCCCGAGTTGCGCAGCGCCAGCGCCACGTGGCTCGTGAGAAAGCTCGCGCCCGAGAGCGCCGACGCATCCGCGCGCGCAGGATCCGCCACGACCACCGCTCCGAGCACGTCATGCGCGTCGCGCGCCGCGAACGCGAGCGCGGGATGTCCGCCCAGCGTGAGGCTCACCGGCCGGCCTTCGGCGACCTCGAGCTGCCGGGCATTCAAGGCTTCGACCAGCTCCGCTTGATCGCCTTCAGGCATGCCACGCGCCATCGCCACCGACAGCCGACCGCCATGCAGCAGCACCATGGCGGCGCCGCGCGGCTGAAGCGCGGCTTCGACGGCGTCGAGCACGACGGGGTAGAGCGCCTGGCGATCGAGCGTGGTGGCGATCTTCTGGCCCGCCTCGAGCAGCTCCACGTGCGTGCGCAGTTGGTTGTTCTCCAGCATCAGCCGCTGGGTGAGCAGACAGCGCGCGACCGCGGCCTGGAGCACCTCGGGCGCGAGCGGCTTCACGAGGTAGTCCGAGGCGCCGTTCTTCAGGGCGCGCACTGCCGGCTCGACCTTCTCCAGCGCGGTGACGACGATGATCTCCACGTCGTTGCGACGGCGCTTGAGCTCGGTGAGGAGCTGCATGCCGTCCATCTTGGGGAGGATGAGGTCGGTGACGACCACGTCGAAACGCTCGTGGCTGACGGCGTCGAGCGCCTCCGAAGCGCTCGCCACCGCGCGCACCTGATGCCCGGACGCGATGAGCACGTCGGAGTACAGGTTTCGCGCCACCGCTTCGTCGTCGACGACCAGCACCTTCGCTTGCATGCTGCCTCGCGGAGAAATCCTCAGTGAGCGGCAAAGCCTACCTTGAGCTTCGCACGCGGCTCTACCTTCGCGAGCATGCTAGCGTGGCACCTCCCCGCTGCCCGCCCGCTCCACGAGCATGATCGACCCGCGCGCGTCCGCACGCCTCCTGGCTCTGGTCCGCGCGGGGCCGTTTCGACTCGCGCTCGCGGCCGAGGCCGTCATCGAGGTGGCGCGGCTGCCCGAGGGCCAGAAGCTCCGCGAGCTGGAGCCCATTCCCCTGCTGCGCGCGCTCGGCGAGCCCGGGTCGACGGGGGGCGAGTGGGCCATCGCGGTCCAGGGCAAGACGCTGCGCGCCTACCGCGTCGACGCCGTGGAGGGCATTCGCGAGCGCGGTCAGGCGGCGCTGTATCACCTGCCCACGGGCGTGGGCGTCGAGCCGGATTCGCTCTTTCGCGGCGCGTTTTCCCTCGAGGGCGCGCTGGCGCTGGAGCTGCGGCCGGAGACGCTCGAAGACCTGCCGCCGCCGAATCTCAAGAGCCCGGCGCCCATGCGTTTCACCAGCGAGCCTGCGCCCAAGGCGCTCATCTTCACCGTCGCTGGCCGGAGCCTGGGCTTTGGCTTGCCCCAGGTCCTCTCGGTCGTGGCCAAGCCCGTGACCTGCCCGGTCCCGCGCGCGGGAGCCGGCATCTGCGGCGTGGTGGAGTACGGCCAGACGCTCTACCCGGTGGTCGACCTGGGCGCGCTCCACTTCGGCCGGCCGTCGACCGGCGAGCTGGGCGTGCTGGTGGAGCAGGACGGGCGGTCGTACCTGGTGCTCGCCGACGCCGTCCGCGGGGTGCGCAACGGCTTCCGGCCGGTTGCGGGCGCCGAGCCGGGCTGGCTGGAAGGGGAGAAGGGCGAGCGCGCGCTCTTCGTGAGGCTCGAGGGCTGACAGGCCCGGTTGCTACAGGGTCTTCCAAGTCCGCACAGAACCAGGCCGGTTCGTTGACGCGCCCCGGAACATGCGGTTTAACCTCAGCACGCGGGAGAGCGCACGCAGCCGGCAATTTTCCGGCCCAAACGCCCCCAACCTCTTCGAGGACGCGATGCCCAAGCAGCTGCTTCTGGCGGACGACAGCATCACCATCCAGAAGGTCGTCTCGATCACCTTCGCCAACGAAGACTTCAAGGTCATCTCCGTGGACAACGGCGATGACGCGGTCGCCAAGGCGCGCGAGATCAAGCCGGACATCATCCTCGCCGACGTGGTGATGCCCAAGCTCAACGGCTACGAGGTCTGCGAGACCGTCAAGGGCGACCCGGGGCTGAAGCACATCCCGGTGCTGCTGCTCGCGGGAACGTTCGAGGCCTTCGACGAGGGGCGCGCCAAGGCCGCCAGCGCCGACGGCCACATCGTCAAGCCCTTCGAGAGCGGCAAGCTCATCGACAGCGTGAAGAACCTGGTGAACGGCGGCAAGGCGCCCGCTGCGGGCGCGCCTGCGGCCACGGCGCCGGCGCCGACGCCGAGCGTGCCGGTCGCCGCGCGCGTGCCGACCGTTGCGCCGGGCGGGATTCCCGCCCCGGGCGTGGGTGGCATCCCCAAGCCGGCCGCGATGCCCGCGCCCACGCCGCTCGTTCCGCCGCCTTCGGCCATGCGCCCGCCGGGTGGTCTGCCTCCGCCTGCGGGAATGCGTCCGCCGGGTGGGTTGCCGCCGGGAGGCTTGCCGCCGCCGGGCGGGCTCGTTCCGCCGGCCGGGCTGCGTCCGCCGGGTGGGTTGCCGCCCGCGGGCCTGCCGCCGCCGGGTGGGCTGCGTCCGCCGGGTGGTTTGCCGCCTCCGCCTGCCGGGTTCCGTCCGCCGGGTGGCTTGCCGCCGCCGCCGGGTGGCTTGCCGCCGCCGCCGGGTGGTCTGCCTCCGCCCGCGGGGATGCGTCCGCCCGCTGGCCTCGCGCCCGCGCCGGGGATTCCGCCTGCGCCCGCTGCCGTGATTCCGCCTCCGCCCGCGAACGTGATGGCGCCGCCGCCCGCGCCCAAGCCGCCCGCGCCCGCCTTCGTTCCGCCTGCGCCGCCGCCTCCTGCGGCCCCGCCTGCCCAGGCCAAGAGCCAGAAGGATCCGTTCGGCCTCGGGCTCACCATCCCCACGCCGAAGGCCGCCGACCCGATCGACGTGAAGGTCGACGTCCCCGACATCGACACCAAGGTCGAGCTGCCCAAGGTGGAGCTGCCTGAGGTGACCGTCGCGCCGCAGCTGCCCGAAGACGACGTGCTCTTCGAGGAGCCCAAGGACACCGTCCCGGAGCCGGTGGCCGCCAAGGTCCGCGACGAGACCGACTTCTCCGACCTCTCCACCGACAAGCCCAAGGCGCCCGAGCTCGACATCGACCTCACGCCCGAGCCGGTCGCGGCCAAGCCCGAGCCGGTCATCGCCAAGCCTGCTCCCGCTCCGGTCGCGCCGCCGCGGCCGCCCTCGCGTCCGGCGATTCCCGCGCCCGCTCCGGTTTCGGCGCCGGCCGCGTCGAGCGAGGCGGCGCTCGAGGCCACGCTCCGCGACGCGCTGAGCAAGGCCTCGCGCGAGCTCATCGAGAAGATCGCCTGGGAGGTCGTCCCCCAGCTCGCCGAGACGATCATCCGCCAGGAGCTCGACCGCCTGGTGAAGGAACGTCAGGGCAAGTCGTAGCCGCGCATCAACCTCTTGCAGCCCGCCGCCGGCGGTGTCCGCGTCCGCGCAAGTTTGCGCTCGACCCGGGGCCGTCGGCGCTGCATTGATGAGGCCCCATGAGCACCGAGCCCCCCGCCATGTCCGAAGCTTCCGAGCCGCTCTCCAAGGCCTACGATCCCCAAGAGGTCGAGCCGCGCTGGAACCGCATCTGGGAAGAGCGTGGCTACTACCACGCCGAGGACCAGAGCTCGAAGCCGCCGTTCTCCATCTCCATCCCGCCGCCGAATGTAACCGGCTCGTTACACATCGGGCACGCGCTCACGGTGAGCATCGAGGACCTGCTCATCCGCTGGAAGCGCATGAGCGGCTTCAACACCCTGTGGATGCCGGGCACCGACCACGCCGGCATCGCCACGCAGATGGTGGTGGAGCGTGAGCTCAAGAAGTCGGAGAAGAAGACGCGTCACGACCTGGGTCGTGCGGAGTTCTTGAAGCGCGTGTGGCAGTGGAAGGAGCAGTACGGCTCGCGCATCACCACCCAGCTCCGCACGCTCGGCTGCAGCGTGGACTGGCGCCGCGAGCGCTTCACCATGGACGAGGGGCTCTCGCGCGCGGTGCGCGAGGTGTTCGTGCGGCTCTACGAAGAGGGCCTGATCTACCGGGCCAAGAAGCTCATCAACTGGTGCCCCGCGGATCGCACTGCGCTCTCCGACCTCGAGGTGGAGCACGAGGAGAAGAACGGCAGCCTCTGGCACATCGCGTATCCCGTGGCGGGCACGGACGAGAAGCTCATCGTGGCCACCACGCGTCCGGAGACGATGCTCGGCGACACCGCCGTGGCCGTGCACCCCGACGACCCGCGCTACAAGCACCTGCACGGCAAGAAGGTGGCGCTCCCGCTGACGGACCGCGAGATCCCCATCATCACCGACCCGATTCTCGTGGACATGGCCTTCGGCTCAGGCGCGGTGAAGGTGACGCCCGCGCACGACTTCAACGACTACGAGACGGGCAAGCGCCACAACCTCGAGCAGCTCAGCGTGATCGACGAGACCGGCCACATGAACGTGGCCGCCGGCAACTACGCCGGGCTGGAGCGCTTCGAGGCGCGCAAGCGCGTGGTGGAGGACCTCGAGGCCAAGGGCTTGCTGGTGAAGACCGAGCCCCACAAGCTGAACGTGGGCGAGTGCCAGCGCTGCCGCGCGGTGGTGGAGCCCATGCTCAGCTACCAGTGGTTCGTGAAGATCGAGCCATTGGCCAAGCCCGCCATCGAGGCGGTGGAGAAGGGCGACACCAAGTTCGTGCCCGAGAGCTGGGCCAACACCTACTTCGCCTGGATGCGGAACATCCACGACTGGTGCATCAGCCGCCAGCTCTGGTGGGGCCACCAGATCCCCGCGTGGTACTGCCCCAACGGCCACGTGATCGTGGCCCGCGAGGAGCCCAGCGGCTGCACCGAGTGTGGCCAGGGAAATCTCAAGCGCGACGACGACGTGCTCGACACCTGGTTCAGCTCCGGCCTCTGGCCGTTCTCGACGCTCGGCTGGCCGGATGAAACCAAAGCGTTACAAACCTTCTATCCCAACTCCGTGATGGAGACGGGGCACGACATCATCTTCTTCTGGGTGGCCCGGATGATGATGTTCGGCATCCACTTCATGGGGAAGGTGCCCTTCAAGACCGTGTACCTGCACGCCATGGTGCGCGACGAGCAGGGCGAGAAGATGTCGAAGGTGAAGGGCAACGTGATCGACCCGTTAGACGTGATCAACGGCGTGAAGCACGAGGACCTCGCCGGCTCGCTCAAGAAGAACTTCGGTAGCAAGGCCGAGTACCCCGAGGGCATGCCCGCCTTCGGCGCCGACGCGCTCCGCTTCACGCTCATCGCCCAGACCGCGGCCGGCCGCGACATCAAGCTCAGCTTGAAGCGCGTGGAGGGCTACAAGGCCTTCGCCAACAAGCTCTGGAACGCGAGCCGCTTCGCGCTCATGAACCTGGGCGACTACAAGCCCGAGACCACGCCGCTGCACGACCGGCCGCTCTCGCTCGCGGATCGGTGGATCCTCTCGCGGCTCAACCGCGCCGTGGAAGAGACGCTGCAGGCGCTCGAGACCTACCGCTTCAACGACGCGGCCTCGACCATCTACCAGTTCATCTGGCACGAGCTCTGCGACTGGTACATCGAGCTCGCCAAGGGCCCGCTCTACGGCAAGGACACCGACGCGCGCGCGGCCGCGCAGGCCACGCTGGTGCACGTGCTCGATCAGAGCTTGCGCCTGTTGCACCCGGTGATGCCGTTCGTGACCGAGGAGATCTGGACCAAGCTGCCCCTGCCGGCGCACCGCCCGGAGAGCTTGGTGATCGCGCCGTACCCCGCGCCGGAGCCGCGCCTCGACGACGAGCAGGCCGAGGCCGCCATGGAGCCGGTGATGGCAGCCATCGACGGCCTGCGCAACATCCGCGGCGAGACCGGCATCCCCTTCGCCAAGAAGCTGCGCGTGATTGTCCATGCAGCGGATGCGTCGCTGCGCGGGCACCTGCAGCAGCGCGCCAGCTACATCAAGTCGCTCGCGGGCGTGGAGGAGCTCACCATCGCCGCCGGCGGTGACCGGCCGCCTGCGGCCGCGACCTTCGTGGGCGCGGGCATGGAGCTCTTCGTGCCGCTGGCTGGCCTGGTGGACCTCGCCGACGAGCAGAAGCGCCTGGAGAAGCAGATCCAGGACCTCGAGGCGGATCTGGCGAAGCTGGAGACCAAGCTGTCGAACCCCAAGTTCGTGGAGCGTGCGCCGGTCGACGTGGTGGAAAAGGATCGCGCGCGGGTGCAGGAACTGAACGAAAAGCGTGGCAAGCTGAAGGCCAACCTGGCCCGCATCGCGGGCGGCAGCGCAGCGGAGACCCCGATGAACAACCCCAAGAACGACCAGCTCGAGGGCGAGGGCAAGGTCACCATCCAGAGCGGCGGCGAGGCCAAGAGCGGCACCTTCGACTTGCAGAAGGAGCTCGCCGGAGACCTCGCGCAGGCCGTGGTGCCCGCCGAGCCGGATGATCAGGTGAAGCACGCGCTGGAGGCGTTGCGCGAGGGCACCAAGGAAGGGCTGTCGGCCGAGGACCACAAGGACCTGGGCGTGGCCTACATGCAGATGGGCCTGGTGGACGACGCCGTCCGCGAGTTCAAGGCCAGCGACGACGCGCTCGCCGAGGCGCCCAAGAAGCCCGCGAAGAAGGCCGCTGCCAAGAAGCCCGCAAAGAAGAAGGCTGCGGCCAAGAAGCCGGCGAAGAAGGCCGCCGCGAAGAAGGTCGCGAAGAAGGCGGCCAAGAAGCCGGCGAAGAAGGCCGCCGCCAAGAAGGCAAAGAAGCCGGCGAAGAAGGCCGCCAAGAAGCCGGCGAAGAAGGCCGCGAAGAAGAAGCCCAGCAAGAAGCGTCGCTAAACTAAAGCGTTAACAATCGTCGATCGGCCGTCTCTGCCTCGCGCGAGACGGCCGTTCGCGCTTCACGCCTCGGAGTGCACCGTGGGCACCTCGCATCGCTACGACGTCGTCGTCATCGGCGGCGGCCACAACGGCCTGGTCACCGCCGGCCTGCTCGCCAAGCGCGGGCTGAAGACCGTGGTCCTGGAGAAGCGGCACAAGGTCGGCGGCGCGGCCGTCACCGAGCAGCCCTGGGGTCCCGATTACAAGATGACCGCGCTCAGCTACGTGGTCAGCCTCATGCCGCCCACCGTGCTCCGCGAGCTGGAGCTCGAGCGGCACGGCTACAAGATCTACCCGCAGCACCCGTACTTCGTGCCCTATCCCGACGGCCGCTACCTGATCATGGCCGACGATCCGAAGCGCAAGCACGCCGAGATCTCCAAGTTCTCGAAGAAGGACGCCGACGCGATGGTCGCGTGGGACGCGTGGCTCGCATCGCTGGCGAAGGTGCTCGGGCCGCTGCTCACGACCGTTCCACCCAAGATTGGCTCGCGCACGCTGGGCGACTTGATGGCCGCGGCTGGGCTCGCGTGGCGCTTCCGCGAGCTCAGCGTCCAGCAGGTGGGCGACATCACCAAGCTCATGGGCTCGAGCGTGGCGGACCTGCTCGAGGAGACCTTCGAGTCGCCGCAAGTGAAGGGCGTCCTCAGCGTGTCCGGCGTGATTGGCGCCTGGGCCGGCCCGCGCTCACCGGGCACGGCGTACGTGATGGTGCACCACAAGCTCGGCGACGTCGGCCACGGCCAGATGGGCTCGTGGGGCTTCCCCGAGGGCGGCATGGGCGGCGTGACCCAGGCCATGGCCAGCGCGGCGAAGGCGCAGGGGGCGACCATCGTCACCGACGCGGCCGTTGCGAAGATCCTCGTGCGCGGCGGGCGCGCGTGCGGCGTGGCGCTCGCGAACGGCGACGAGTACGAGGCGGACACCGTCGTGGCCACGTGCCACCCCAAGCTGACGTTCCTCGACTTCGTGGACCGCAAGGAGTTGCCGCCCGAGTTCGTGAAGACCATCGAGGGCTGGAAGAGCCGCAGCGGCACGGTGAAGGTGAACGTGGCTGTCGACAAGCTGCCCGACTTCGAGTGCAAGCCCGGCTTCGACCCCGAGGTGCACGGCGGCACCATCGTGCTCGCTCAGAACCTCGAGGACATCGAGGGCGCCTTCCAGGACGCCGTCGCCGGACACGCCGCGCACCGGCCCTTCGCCGACATCTGCATTCCGTCGGTCTTCGACAAGACCCTCGCGCCCGAGGGCAAGCACGTCATCTCCATGTTCACCCAGTGGGTGCCGCACACCTGGTCGAAGGAGCCGAACCGCGAGGAGCTCGAGAAGTACGCCGACCGGGTGATCGAGCGCGTGGACGAGCTCGCGCACGGCTTCAAGTCGTCCATCCTGCACCGCCAGGTGATCGGCCCCTACGAGATGGAGCAGGAGTACGGGCTCGTGGGCGGCAACATCTTCCACGGCGAGCTCAGCATCGCGCAGCTCTTCCACATGCGACCCGCGCCGGGCTACGCGGACTACCGCACGCCCATTCGCGGCCTGTACCACGCCTCGAGCGCCACCCACGGCGGCGGCGGCGTCACCGGCATCCCCGCGCTACAGGTCGTCGAACAGATCCGCGCCGAGCGCTGACCCTGGGAATTCGAAAAAACGCCACCCACCCGACACATCGTCGGGTGGGTGACAGTGTCTTTCTACAGTGGTGCTACCATGGCGGTCCGAGCGCGGGGGACGGCGCCAATGGGAGCGGCCATGAACAAGCGATGGGCAGTGCTGGTGCTGGCGCTGGCGGCGGGCTGTTCCAAGTCGGGCGGCTCGACGACCTCCGGCGGCGGGGCCTCGGCGAGCATCGGCCAGGGCGGCGGCACGGTCTCCACCAGCGACGGCAGCTCGGTGAGCATCCCCTCCGGCGCGCTCTCGGGGAACGTGCAGATCACCATCACGCCCACGCCCAGTGCGCCCGCGCCCTCGAACGCGACGGTCGTCGGCACGCCGGTCACCCTCGGGCCGGAGGGGCAGCAGTTCAGCCTGCCGGTGACGGTCACGGTGAGCTTCTCGCCCGACAAGGTCCCCGCGGGCGCGACGGTGGTCGTCTACACCGCGCCGGTGGGCTCCACCAGCTTCACTGCTCTCGGCGGCACGATTGTCGACTCGACGCACATCTCCGCCCAGACCACGCACTTCTCCGTCTTCGAGGCGGGCGTGGCCGACGCGAGCGGAAGCACCACGGGCTCCTCGGGTGGCTCCTGCTCGGCCTGCGTCCAGGGCCGCTGCGCCGACAGCTGTCCCACCGGCCAGGCCAACTGCCAGGGCACCTGCACCGATACCCAGAACGACTCGCAGAACTGCGGCGCGTGCGGCACCGCGTGTCCGAGCGGCCAGGTCTGCAGTGGTGGCGCGTGCGTGAAGGCCTGCGGCTACGCGGTCCACAGCAGCTGCGTCGATACCACGAGCACCGGCGGCGGCACCGGCTGCCAGTCGCCCTGCAGCAGCTGCGGTTCCGGCTGCGCGGACCTCCAGGACGACCCGGGCAACTGCGGCGCGTGCGGCAACGTCTGTGCGAGCACGGAGAACTGCACCAACGGCGTCTGCACGCCGATCTGCCCCAGCGGCCAGTTCTGCTCGCAGGGCGTCTGCCGGACGAGCTGCCCCGCCGGCCAGACCCAGTGCAACGGCCAGTGCACCGACCTCGCGCATGACCAGGCGAACTGCGGAGCGTGCGGCCAGGCGTGTGCGTCGGGCCAGGCGTGCGCCAACGGGACGTGCGCCCCGGCCTGCGGGCTGCCCAAGAGCGGCGTTTGCAGCGGGCACCTGGACACGGGAGGCGGACTGGTTTGCGATTCGCCCTGCAGCAACTGCGGCTCGAGCTGTGCCGACTTTTCATCCGACCCGAGCAACTGCGGCGCCTGCGGAAACGCCTGCAGCATGGGCGAGGTCTGCACCAACGGCGTGTGTCAGTCCGAGTGCCCGGTGGGCCAGGTCTGCGCTGAGGGCATCTGTGCCACGGGCTGTCCCAGCGGGCAGGTCGCCTGCAGCACGAGCTGCGTGGACGCCGCGAATGACGGCTCGAACTGCGGCGCCTGCGGCAACACCTGTCCCAGCGGAGAGGCCTGCCTCCAGGGCGTGTGCGTGGCCACCTGCGGCGGCAGCCACGTGGGCGGTGCGGACGGCGGCAACGACATCGGCGGAGGCACCATCGGCGCAGGCACCAGCGGCGGTGGCACCATCGGCGGCACCGGGACCAGCGGCACCTGCACCGGCCCGGCCGTGGACTGCGTGACCGAGCCCGCCGAGGGCAGCCCCTGCTGCCCAGTGACGAACGTGCCCTGCGTGAGCGCGAGCCCGGGCACGTGCGACTACGAGTGCATCTGCACCGTCAACGGCGTGCACTGCGGCCCCTGCGGCAGCTTCGACGGCGGCTCGGGTGGCACCGGCGGCACGGGCGGCGTCGGGGGCACCACCGGCGGCGGCTGCTCGCCTCCGGGCGCGCTGTGCAACGGCGCGTGCACCAACATCCAGGGCGACCCCAACAATTGCGGCTTCTGCGGCAACGTGTGTCCGTCGGGTCAGGGCTGCCTGGCGGGCGTCTGCGGCGGGGCCGGCGGCCACGACGGCGGCGGCGCAGGCACGGGCGGCACCACCGGCGGAACCTGCAACCCGCCGATGACGATGTGCGGCGCCTCGTGCATCAACACCCAGGGCGACCCGAACAACTGCGGCTTCTGCGGCAACATCTGCCCGAGCGGTGAACCGTGCGTGAACGGCCTGTGCACCGGCGGTACGGGCGGCACCACGGGCGGCACGTGCGGTGCGCCGATGGTGATGTGCGGCGCCACCTGCACCAACACCCAGGGCGATCCGAACAACTGCGGCGCCTGCGGCAACGTCTGCCCGTCGGGTCAGCCCTGCATCGCGGGCGCATGTAACGGCGGTGTCCAGGACGGCGGCTCAGGCGGCCACTGCTCGGCCGGCCAGATGTTCTGCAATGGCGCGTGCGTGGACGTGCAATCCAACCCGACCAACTGCGGGACCTGCGGCAAAGTCTGCGCGTCGGGCATCTGCAACGCAGGCGTCTGCGGCTGATCGGAGCCCAGAAGCGGAAATGGCCAGCGCAGATGCCCCCTTCGGCCACCATCGCCGGCGCGGGCTGCGCGGCCGGGGCAGAGGCGCTGCTGCCCAGGTTGGGCGTGGCCTCGCCGGTGAACGGACGCGCGTACAAATGGAGACGGCCAGCGCATATGCGCTGGCCGTCGGTGGGCGGCACGACAGAGCTTGAAAGCTACTCCGCCGCTTCGGCCACCATCGCCGGCGCGGGCTGCGCGGCCGGGGTGGAGGCGGTGCTGCCCAGATCGGGCGCGGCCTCGCCGGTGAACGGACGCACGAAGAAGGTGTGGAACATCCAGCCCCACCAGCTCTTCACCAGCAGCGAGGGGTGGATCTTCGACACGTGCTCCGCGTGCAGCGCCGGCGTCTGCGACCAGTGCACGCCCGGCTTCAGGTGGTGCACGGTGTGGTAGCCGTTGTTGAAGAGCAGGGCGTTCAGCACCGGCGACACGAAGTTGCGCGAGTGGTTCCACTCGCTGTGCGCGTCGGCCTCCACGTGCTGTACGTAGTTGAAGACCTGGATGGTGAAGAGCGCGAACTGCTGCGGGATGACGAAGAAGAGCAGCGCCTTGCGCCAGTCCAAGAAGAGCATCACCGCCAGGAAGCCGAAGAACACCGCGTACTCGCTCGCGGCGATGGCCCAGGCCTTCTTGTTCCGCTTCCACAGCGTGCCGAAGAACGCCTTGATCTCGACCTGCTGCTCGATGCCCGTGAGCGTCGGATAGACCAGCAGCGCGAGCAGGTGGTTCTTCTTGAAGTACTTGGGCGAGCGCGAGGTGTCGCCGGGCTTGTTGTTCAGCCGGTGGTGCACCTGGTTGTGCGTGGGCACCCAGGCGATGCAGGGGAACCCATAGTAGATGCTGATCACCCAGCTCGTGACCACGTTGGCCGGCTTCCACTTCCAGATGTTGCCGTGGTTGTGGTTGTGGCTGATGACGGCCGTGGCCACGCCCATGAACAGGCACAGCCCGTAGAGCACCGGGTTCACGTGCGGCAGGTGCCACTGCACGATCGACAGGCCCACCGAGAAGGCCAGGTACGCGACGGTCCGCCAATCGGCTTGGTGACGCAGCACGGGTGCTCCGGGAGAAAGTCGCAGCGTACGAAAGCCTACGCGCGAAAGTCGAGCAGAGTTCGCCCGCCTTCGCGCGCCGGTTGATTCAAATCAAGGTTCGCTTAGGCCTTGGCAGCACGGAGGCGCGGCTCCGACTGGGCCGGCTTCAGGTCGCGCTCGGCCAGGTTCATCGCGCCCACCCAGCGGTTGCGGTTGAACGTGTCGAGGTTCTTGTTCGCCACCACCTGGAAGCAGGTGCTCGAGCCCTGCGCCGCGATGTGCACGCTCCACCCGAGGAACACCTGGAACAGGCGGAACCACCACTCGCCGTAGGTCTTCACGATCTCGGCGCGGTTGGCCATCCAGTTGTCGTACCAGCGGTCGATGGTGATGGAGTAGTGGATGCCCACGTTCTCCACGCTGTGGATCTCGAAGCCGGCCTCCTCGAGGTTCTTCACCACGAAGGAGAGCGGCATCGACGCGTCGGCGCCCGGGAAGATGTACTTGTTCATGAACAGGCCCCACACCAGATCCTCGAGGTGGAAGCCCAGCGCGCCCTGCTTGGCGCGCAGACCCGCGATCTGCAGGTAGAACAAGCCGTCGTCCGCGAGCAGGTTGTAGATCTGCCGCATGAAGCCCTGGAACTTCCGCACGCCCACGTGCTCCGCCATCTCCAGGCAGGAGATCTTGTCGAAGCGGGTCTTGGGGATGTCGCGGTAGTCGATGTTGAGGATGCGGGCCTGGTCGGGCGAGACGCCGTACTCCTTGATGCGGTCGGTGCCGAACTGCGCGCCCTTCTCGGCGATGGTCACGCCGGTGGCGTCGACGCCGTAGTCCTTGGCGGCGCGCGCGACGAGCGTGCCCCAGCCGCAGCCGATGTCGAGGTACTTCTCGCCCTTCTTCATCTGCAGCTTCTCGCAGACGAGCTTGATCTTGTTGTCCTGCGCCTGCTCCAGGCCGTCCTTCACGTCCATGAAGAAGCCGGAAGTGTAGACCATGCGCGGCCCGAGGAACCAGCCGAAGAAGTCATTGCCGCGGTCGTAGTGCTCCTGGCCAATGCGCTTGTCCTGCTCGCGGGTGTGCAGCGCCACCTCGGGCAGGAAGTTCGTGAACATGAACTTCACGTGGTCGCTGACGAACTTGTACTCCACCGCGTGGTTCCGGTTCTTGATGAAGTCGCGGAAGTCGCCGGGGATGTCGATCCGCTCGTGGATGTAGTCCTCGATGAGGTGCGTGATGGGCACCTTGTGGCCGTTGTAGCGCGGGAAGACCTCAGGGGCGCGCGGCGTGACGATGGGAGCGGCGTTGTCCATGCGTTCTCCGGTCGGCGAGGCGTTGGGTCGCCGAAAAAGGAACCGCCTCTTAGCAGATGTCGGCCGTCGTGCGAGGGGACGCCCCAGACGGGGCTCCGCCGCTCGCAAGGTGGGTGTTCGGGGCAGGTGGGCGCATGGCAGCGCCGCCGGGGGTCGGCCTGGCTTCCACGATTCAGGGGGTTGGCGCGCCGGTGGAGGGGTGGAAGCGGTGTCGTGGGGTGCACCGGCAGCCGCAGAAAGGGTTGAAACGGTTGCGTGGGGCTCTGCGGCAGCCGGAGAAAGGGGCGAAACGGCTGCTTGGGGTTCTGCGGCAGCCGCAGAAGGGGTCGACATGGTTGCTCGGTCTCCTGCGGCGGCCGGAGAAGGGGTCGACGCGGTTGCGTGGGGTTCTGCGGCAGCCACGGTTGGCTTGCCGGCGGATACCGGCTAAACAGCCGCCCGCATGGACGCTACGGATCGGCTGATCGCGCTCGCGCTGGATGAGGACCTGGCCACCTCGGGCGACGTGACCTCGCTCTCGGTGCTCGACGCGAACCTCGTCGGGCGCGCGAAGTTCCTGGCGAAGGACGCGCTGGTGCTCGCCGGGCTCGACGCGGCCACGCGCGTGTTCCGCGCGGTGGATCCCACGATCGTCGTCCGCTTCACGCGCGTCGACGGCGACGCAGTGGGGAAGGGTGACGTCTTCGGCGAGGTGTCGGGGCCTGCGCGCAGCCTGCTCACGGCCGAGCGGCCGGCGCTGAACTTCATCCAGCGGCTGAGCGGCGTCGCGACGCTCACGCGCAAGTGCGTCGACGCGCTCGCGGGCACGAAGACCAAGCTCATCGACACGCGCAAGACCACGCCCGGGCTGCGTCAGCTCGAGAAGGCCGCAGTGCGCGCGGGCGGCGGCATGAACCACCGCATCGGCCTCTTCGACGGCGTGCTCATCAAGGACAACCACATCGCCGCGTGCGGCTCGATCACCCAGGCCATCACCCGCGCGAAGGCGTACGTGCACCCGCTGATGAAGGTCGAGTGCGAGGTCGTGGATCTCGCGGGGCTCGACGAGGCCATCGCGGCCGGCGCGGACATGGTGCTGCTCGACAACATGGACGACGCGCAGCTCGCAGTGGCCGTGAAGCGCGCGGCCGGCCGCGTGAAGCTCGAGGCGAGCGGCAACATGAGCCTGGAGCGCTTGCCGCGCGTTGGCGCGACCGGCGTCGACTTCGTCTCGATGGGCGCGATCACGCACTCGGCGCGCGCGGTGGACATCTCGCTGGAGATGGAGCCGTTCAAGCCCGCATGAGCTGCGTCGACTCGAACTACCGCGTGCTCTACGGCGACACCGATCAGATGGGCGTCGTGTACTACGCGAACTACCTGCGCTTCGCCGAGCTCGGTCGCAACGAGTACATCCGCGCCAAGGGCATGCCCTATCGCGACATCGAGCAGAAGTTCCGCATCCACCTGCCGGTCGTGGAAGCGCAGCTCAAGTACGCCCAGAGCGCGCGCTACGACGACCTGCTTCGCATCGAGACCACGGTCGAAGACGTCCGCCGCGTGAGCCTGCGCTTCAACTACCGCATCCTGCGCGCGACCGACGACGAGCTGCTGGTGCACGGCCACACGGTGCACGCGTGCATCACCTTCGAGGGCAAGCCCACGCGGCTGCCGGCGGAAGTCGCGTCGCTGCTCGGCTGAAAAGCATCGCATCCGGTTGAAGCGCGCCATCCGGATGGCCTAGGTTGCGCGCCTTTCCCGGAGCAGCACGCATGGATCGCAACCTCGCCCTCGAAGTCGTCCGCCTCACGGAAGCCGCCGCCATCGCCTCGGCGCGCCTGATGGGCCGCGGCAACGAGAAGCAGAGCGACCAGGCCGCCGTCGACGCCATGCGCAAGATGTTCGACTCGCTCAACATCCGCGGCACGGTGGTCATCGGCGAGGGCGAGCGCGACGAAGCCCCGATGCTCTACATCGGCGAGAAGGTGGGCCGCGGCGGCTCCGAGGACCCCGAGGTCGACATCGCGCTCGATCCGCTCGAGGGCACCACCATCTGCGCCACGGGCCGTCCGAACTCGATCTCGGTGATCGCCATCGCGGAGAAGGGCAACTTCCTGCACGCGCCCGACGTGTACATGCAGAAGCTCGCGGTGGGCCCCAAGGGGCGCGGCGCGATCGACATGAACCTGTCGCCGACCCAGAACCTGCGCCGCATCGCCGACGCGATGAACCGCTACATCGAGGACCTCACCGTGGTGATCCTCGATCGGCCGCGGCACGAGGGGCTGATCCGCGAGGTCCGCGAGGCCGGCGCGCGCATCAAGCTCATTCAGGACGGCGACGTGTCGGCGGCGATCGCCACGTGCTTCGAAGAGACCGGCGTGGACGTGCTCATGGGCACCGGCGGCGCGCCCGAGGGCGTGATCGCGGCGGCTGCGCTGCGCTGCGTGGGCGGCGACATGCTCGGCAAGCTCATCTTCAACAAGCAGGAGCAGATCGATCGCGCCAAGACCATGGGCATCACCGACCCGGACAAGGCCTACAAGATCGACGAGCTCGCCAAGGGCAACGTGATGTTCGCGGCCAGCGGCGTGACCAGCGGCGAGTTCCTGAAGGGCGTGCGCTTCTTCCCGGGCGGCGCGGAGACGAACTCGGTGGTCATGCGCTCGCAGACGGGCACGGTGCGCTACCTCAGCTCCACGCACCGCTTCGATCGCAAGCCCAACATGGGCTGGTAAGGCGTTCTTCAGGAACGTTTTCTTCGCGGCGTCGCAGTCTCGGCTAAGCTCTTCCTGTCGCGGAGGAGCACCATGGCCAAGGCCGAGCGGTCCATCGAGATCAACGCGCCCATCGAGACGGTGTGGAAGGTCATCACCGACTACGAGCGCTATCCAGAGTTCCTCGCAGACGCCAAGCGGATGGTCATTCGCAACCGCAGCGCCAGCGGCGTCGAGGTGGAGAACGAGATCTCCGTCGTGGGCACCTCGGTGAAGTACACGCTGCGCATGGTGGAGAACGCGCCCAAGAGCGTCAGCTGGTCGCTGGTGTCGGGCGCCTTCATGAAGAGCAACGACGGCTCCTGGAAGCTCGAGAGCATCTCGCCCGAGCGCACCAAGGCCACCTACTCGATCGACATCGGCGTGGGCCTGCTCGTCCCCAAGACCATCATCAACGCCCTCGTCGATACCGGCCTGCCCAAGATGCTCGACCAGTTCCGTGGCCGGGCCGAGAGCCAGGTGGGCAAGGGCTGAAATGATCTCAGCCGTGGCCCGTCCAACAGATGTCAGCGCAGGCGGACATGTGCGTCAGGGTAAGGCTTGACCGTGTTGTGGCGTGGCGGTTTCATTGGCTTGAGTGCAGGGCGTGTGTTGGTTAGGTCTCCGGGTGGGTGAAGGCGGTCCGAGGTGAAGCAGGCAGGCGGTAGGGCGGGACCTGGGAAAGTTGCACTGCGGAGGACGGGCCGGCGTTGGAATTGCGGTTGCATTACCCTGAAGGTTGGGGCGGTCTGATCCGGCGGCGGAGGTCAACCATGCTCGACGCTTACATCATCGAGGAGATCAAGCGGCGGGAGGAGGAGCGGCGCCGCCGCGAGGACGGCCAGCGGCCTGTCCTGGAGATCCCGCTGTATCCACCGGACGCTGACTCGAACCCGGCGAACAAGCAAGATGAGGAGACGCCCGATCGCGGCGTCGTGATCATCGACTACTCGGTTTAGCCTCCGGACGGGTTCCGGGGGCGCCTGCGCAGCAGCACCGCGCGGGAACTTCTCCAGCGGCCGGTTCCCAACCAGGGAATCGGCCGCTTCCTTTTTCGCTCGTCAAAACCCGCCGCCGAGCGCCAGGTAGAACTCCCAGATGCCCTTCTCGGCGAGGCCGCGCGCCAGCCCGAAGCGGAAGGTGAAGGGCAGCTGGTAGCCCACCTCCACATCGAGGTTGAGCTCGCCGCCCACGCTCGGCGCGAGCTGGGCGAACGTGAGCACGGGCGCCGCCTCGCCCACGTCGAAGGTGAGCGCGCCGTGCACGCGCCGCAGGTAGAGCGGCACCAGCTCGAAGCCGCGATCCAGGTTGGCGATCGGCGTGCGGTACTCCGCGCTGCCGAGCACGTAGTGGTCGCCCGCGAACGCGCCGCCCGGGTAGCCGCGCAGGCCCGGATCGGCCGTGGTCCCGGAGAGCACCGCGTTCACCAAATCGAAGCCCTGAACGCCGCCGAGGACGAAGAGGCTGCGGCCGAGCAGATCGCCGCCGCCCGTGCCGCCCTCCAGCCGAAGCGCGAGCACCTGGTGCAGGGCCCAGGGCATGTGCAGGTACGCGGTGCCGCTGGCGGTGACCTCCTGGTACGAGAAGTCGCCGCCGAGCCAGGGGGCTGCCACGCGCCCGCCCACGTGCAGTGTGTAGCCCTCTTCGGCGGAGATGCCGTTGGTCGATCCGCGCGCCGTGCCCCAGGAGACTCCTGCGCCGATGGAGCCGGCGAGTCCGGTTCGCGGAATGAACGGACTCGGTCCGTCGGGGACAAAGTGGTGCACGTAGGGCAGCGGTTCGTACCCGCGCAGCGAGTAGTCGACGTCGAAGTGCAGCGCGCGATCGATCCAGCTCACGGGCACGTCCATGGCGATGTCGGCGGCGGTCTGGCGCTCGAGCGTGCCCGGCGGTCCGCCCGCCAGGAAGTACAGCGCCCGCGACCCGCTCAGCGTGAACGCGGGGTAGAGCGTGTGGTTGGTGTACGAGGCGAAGCCGCCGGGCTCGTTGCCGTGGAAGCTCCAGTACGCCTGCAGGTTCCAGCTGTGCTTGCCGAGGATGTCCGAACCCGAGGTGACCACGCCCAGGGCCGTCCCCGCGGCATCGACGGTGAGCACCGGCAGCCAGTACTTGGGCAGGATCGTCGGCCACACCGAGTACGCGCGCACCGGATACGTGACCGACGGATCGTCCTGGTACGCGGGCTCGGGGCGGTCGTCGCGCGAAGGCGGCGCGGGCGGTGCCGACTCGAGGTCCACGCGCGTGAAGCCGACGTCGAAGCCGTCTGACGTGAACGTATCGAGCGCGAGCGTGTGGCCGTCGGCGGCGAGCACGGGCCGGAACGCGCCGGTCTCGACGTTGGTGAGCTGCCGCACCTCGCCGTCCGCGAGTCGCAGCGCGTAGATGTCGTAGACGCCCGTGCGATCGCTGGTGAAGAGCACCCACTCGCCGGAGGGCGAGAAGCTCGGCTCGAGATCGAGCGCGGCGTCGTCGGTGAGGTCGCGCGGCTCGCCGGTTTGCAGATCGAGCAGCACCAGATCGCGCGTGGCGTGGTGGTGCAGGCTGAAGACGAGCGACTTCCCGTCGGGCGAGAAGCGCGGCGTGTACACCTGGTCGCCCTCGGCGGCGGTGTAGACGAACGTCGACGGGCCCCCGTCCGCAGGAACGATGGCGATGCCCATCCGCGCGCCAGGGAGGTTCACCGAGCATGCGATGCGCGTTCCGTCGCGCGAGAGCGAAGGCCCGTGCGCCCGCAGGCCGTGCGTGAGCCGCGTGCTCGAGCCGGACGCGAGCTCGATGCGCCAGAGATCGTCGTACACGTTGAACTCGCGGTACACCTCTGCGCGCGCGATCACGGCGAAGCGGCCGTCGCTCGAGATCGCCAGGTCGTCGGCGGAGGGGAGCTCGAGCACGCGGCGATCGTCGCTTCCATCGAGCGCCACCGTGCGCAGCTCGGGTGGCTTGTCCGCGCCCTTGTAGAGATACGCGAGCCGCTTTCCACCCTCGACGAACTGCGGCTGGCCGGTGCCATCGCCCGCGCGCGTGAGCCGCGTGACGGGCGTAACCGGCGCTTGCCGGATGGCGTCGAGCTCGTGCTGCAGCGTCGCGGTCTGCGCCTTCTGCCAGCGCTCGAAGAGGCCCGTGAAGCTCCCGCCGAGGGTGTGCTCGGTCGACGCGTTGTAGGCGAAGGGAATGAGCCGTCCGCCGTACTCGTGCGAGTACGCGGCGATCGCGGGCTCGCCTTGCTCGGACGCGAGGAACGCCAGGAAGCGCGAGCCGTAGACGTACGGCGTCGCGCCGCGCGGGTAGACGGTGGGATCGTTGCTGGCCTCGTCGAGCCGGAAGAGCCGGCCGCTCAAGAGCTGCGCCCGCAAAGTCATCTCGTACAAGCTCGAGCGCGAGCGCCCGCCGGCGCCGAGGTTGGTCTCCTCGAAGACCGCGAGCCCCTCGATGAACCAGCGCGGCTGCACGCCGTTGGGCACGTCCATCTGGCCAATGACGTGGTTCACCAGCTTGGGAAGCCCGCTGATGTCGTCGAGGTGCACGATGTGCGTGTACTCGTGCGTGATGAGCTGCCAGAGGTAGTCGTCGTAGTCGTTGAGCTCGTCGAGGTCGTCGGGCGGCACCGCGTAGAGGTGCACGTTCGGATAGAACAGCGCGGTGGCGAACCCGTTGGCGGAGTCGGTGTCGTCGCTGAGCACGACCTCCGTCAGCTCGGGCGCGGGCCCGAGGAGCAGCTGAAGTCGCGAGCGCGCCGCCTCGGCTGCTCGTGCCGCCCGCTGCGCGAGCTGCTCCTCGCCGTTGTGGAAGTGCAGCCGGAAGTGGGGCGTATCCAGCGTCGACCACTTCAGCGCCGGGTCGTACTGCGCGTGCGCGGTGCCGGCCCCGGTGAGCGCGAAAAATCCCAGCGCTGCGAGAAGGGCCTTCTGGAGCACGCGGGGAGCCTAGCCCACGCGCCACGTCCAGCAACCTGCGCTAGACTTTGGCCGTGGCTCCGACCGAAATCGACCCGGCGCTCGCCCGGGCCGCCGCCGCGTACAAGCGCTTCTTCGACGAGGTGCGCAAGCGCTTCCCCGAGCGCGCCCACATCGTCGAACAGATCGAGCTCGCGCTGCTGGCCCGCGAGCACGCGCTGGTCTTCGGGCCGCCGGGGACGGGCAAGAGCGAGCTCGCTTCGACCGTGCTGCGCAACGTCGTCGACACCCAGGGCAAGCCGTCGCTCTACGCGCGCCAGATCGTCGAGACCACGGTGCAGCAAGACCTGGTCGGACCGGTCGATTTCAAGGTCCTGACCGAGACGGGCCGCACCACGCATCGCGTGGACGAAGGGCTCCTGGCGTTCGAGCACGCGGTCCTCGACGAGGCCTTCGACGCGCGCGATCTGCTCCTGCGCTCGCTCTTCTCCGTGCTGCACGAGCGCGAGTTCGCGGTGGGACCGGAGGTCATCAAGGCCAGGCTGGGCACGGCGCTCTTCACGACGAACCGGTACCTGTCGGAGCTGCTCGCCGCGCGGCCGGAGACGCTGCTCGCCTTCAGCGACCGCGTGGCCTTCGCGGGCTTCGTGCCCAAGGGTTTCGTGGAGGGCGGCTCGCGCATGGCGGTGCTGGCCACCGCGGCCGGACGTACGCCGCCGCTCATCGCGCGGCTTGCCCTCGAGGAGCTGGCGCTGTTGCGTCACGCCGTGCACCAGGTGGAGGTCCCCGACGAGGCGCTCTCGGCGCTGGCCTCGTTCGCCGACCTCTACGAGCGCCTCATCCACGAGCCGCAGGATCGCAAGCAGCCGCCCACGCGCTACCTCTCGGGCCGCGCGCTCGCGAAGGCGGTGGGCATCTGGAAGGCGGCGGTGCTTCGCGACCGGATGCTCGGGCGCGAGCGCAAGATCCTCGAGCTCAAGGCAACGCCGAACGATCTCGGCTTGCTGCGGCCGTTCTTCGCGCTCGCCGGCCCGCCGCTCGACCGGCTCGACGCGTACGGCGCGCTCACCAACGACCCGCGCGATCAGGCGCAGCTCCGGCTCGTGGGCCAGGAGCAGGCCATCTTCAACCGCGCGCTCAAGGAGCTGCAGGGGCAGCTCAAGCAAGAGCTGCAGCGCGAGGCCGCAGAGCTCGGGCTGGCGGAGATCTTCCGCCCGGACATGGCCGCGAACCGCGCGCTGGTGGGCTCGCTCGCCGCGAACGCGCTGGCCCGCGCGCGCCACGCCAAGCATCGCGAGGAGCTCACGCGGCTGCTCCAGAGCGCCGCGCACGGCTACCTCGCCGAGGGGCCCAAGCCGCTCAGCAGCGACGCGCAGCTCGAGCGGGTGGGGCAGGTGAGGCTGATGATCGACGGCCTGCGCACCGGCGGAGACGAAGAGCTCGCTCGCAAGGTCGCGATTGCCGCGCGTGCCGAGGTCGGCGCCGAGGTGCTGGCCGTGCCGCTCACCGAGGCTGCCGAGGAGTTCGAGGCGCAGCGGCCGACGTCGCTGCGAGAGCTGGCGGTGCAGGCGCAGCGGCGGCTCGAGGCCTTCGACTCCGCCGAGCAGCGCATCATCGAGCTCTCGGGTTTGGTGGGCGAGAGCTCCGGGCCCGAGGTGAGCGCGTTGATCTCTTCGGCGCGCGCGCGGACGGCGCGGGCGCTGCGGCGTCGCGCGGGTGCGCTGGTGACGCGGCCGCGCGCGGGTGGCGACCTGGCCAGCTTGCCCAACGAGGTCGCGCCGCTCGCGGAGATCGACGCGCTCCTGGCCAAGCTCTCGCCGGGCAGCGGACGGCTGCGCCAGGACCTCGTGACCGCGCGCGCCGCGGGACTGCTGCGCCGCGAGCTCGTGGCTGTCTCGGTGAGCCGCGTCTTCGATCTGCTCGAGTTCGTGCGCGACGCCGAGCGCCGGCTGCGCACGCTGGAGATCGACGCGGGGCCGGTGCTGCGCTCGCTGCGGCCCGCGGTGTCCGACCGGCTGCAGGGCTGGCTGCGCCTCCGGCCGCCCGCGACGCAGCCGAAGGGCCAGCCGAACTCAGAAGACGGCTACATCAACTTCATCGCGCAGTGTCGCGCGTCGAGCGAGCGCGTGGCGGTGGTTGAGCTCATCCGGCTGGTGAACGCCGAGGGCGATCAAGCCATGGCCGGCGCGCGCGCCAAGCTCGAGGAGCTCGACGTCGCCGAGGTGAGCGCGCAAGTGGCCTACCTCGAGGAGTGGTTCACGCAGGTGTCGTCATCGATCCCGCCGCCGGGAGATCTGGCGAGCCTGCCGCAAGCGGAGAGCGCCTGGGCGGTCGTCAGCTCGTCGCGGTTCTATCGCCAGGCGTGGCGCGATCAGGAGCTGGTCACGCTGCGCGAGCGCATCCGCGAGCTGGGGACGCTCCCGTCCGTTGGCGCGAAGGCCAAGGCCGTAGGCGAGCGATTGGAAAATCTGCTTCGGCAGAGCGAGCACTTTGGGCGCGCCCTGCTGGATCGCAGGGCGGCCCTGTCGTCGGCCGCGTGAGCTGAGCTAGGCCCAATGCCGATCAGTTAAGGCGGCTGGGCAATCTGGTGCAGATGGATCATCGTG